>JAHECI010000038.1 GCA_024641825.1 Desulfobacterales bacterium
GATGTTGCCGGTGCCTTCCATGACAGTATAGTCTGTCATTTCAATTTCGTACTTAAAGGATTCAATCCTCTCCATATTCTTTCGATATTTGGGCAGCATTTCATAAAAAGGCCGGTTGTTTTCAAGGGCATCGTAGGTAAATAGTGCGACAAATTTATCGAGATCCTTGCTCTCATAAGCTCTTGAATAAAGGCGTAAAAAGGATTCCAAACGCTCTTTCTGAGATTCTCCATCGGAGGCCTCATTTTTCAAGGACAAGGGGTCTTTCTCTACTCCGGCCGATGGCGTGGTTTCCTTCACTTTTTCTTCGGCCAATTTCGTTGTTTTAGATTCGGGCGTTGAAGCCGGCGAGGTATCCTTTTGCCTCGATGCAGGGATCTCTAGGACAGACGCCGTTTCCCCAACGGTGCTCTTTTTAGTTTCAATCGCTGATGCCTGCGGGTCCGTCGGCTTGGCAGCCGTTGTTTTTTTCCGGGCCGAAGACGCCTTGGATGAAACCGGCGTCGCAGGAATATCGGGTTTGCTTTTTAAATCTCTTTTTGCCGAAAGCTCGGGGGCTTCTTTATTCTCGGGCAATGCTCCTCCCTGATCCACAAGGATGATGGCCTTTTTCTTGTATTTTTCTAACCCCTCCAAGGCGGTTTCGACCTCTTCTTTATTGTTAAAAGGACCGATTCTGACTTTGTGCCAAGTTGCCTTTCCGGGGGATTTGCCCGAAACAAGGTATGCAGAAAATCCTTTGCTTTTAAGTTTTTTTACCAGATCTTCTGCATACTCCTTTTCCCTGAATGCAGCCACCTGAAGTGCGAGGCTTACCATGGGTTCAGACTTTTTTTCTAAACTTGGCGGCTCCTTTTGGGGAACGGGTTCCGGTCTTTCAGCTGATTTTTCTTTTGGAGACGATACGGATTCAGATTTGACGGCCGATTTTTCTTTCGTTGGGGATGCCGCTTTTGCGACATCCGGCGTTTCCTTTTTCTTTAAAGTAAAAGTTCCCACAGCCGTATCGCTCGGTGTCCATCCGGGCATGTAGGCCCTGGCTTTAATCGTCGTTGTTCCTGCAATCAGAATCGGTGATGTCACACCCGGTGATGCTTCAGTGGGATCCGTGTTGTCAATGGTATAACGGATGATCGCGCCTTTTTCTGAAGAGGAGATTTTAACCGATACCGGATCTGTGAAAATATGAGGGACATCCGGCGAGAATACCGGTGCAGCCAGTTTAGGGGCATAGGTAACTTCTATGGAATCGATGGCCAGTTTTCCGCTCAGGGATTCGGCAACGACGGTAATGGGATTTACGCCTCTGTTCAAGGGCACTCTGAACGACCACGCTTCCATCGTCCCCATGTTGGCGGCGCCGGAATTGCATGTCACGCTTTTTAGACCCGGGCCGTCTATATCGGCCGCACGCCCTGCTACAAGGACAAAAGGTTCGGATGTAAATGCCGCTGCGGTCGTTGAGGGTTGCTGGATACTGATCATCGGTCCGGTATCGTCACGGACAAGGTACGCATAAGAGCCGGTTTCACTGTCAAAACCATGGAGGTCCAGCGCTTTAATTTTATAGTAAACGGTCCCAGCCCCCTGGGGTGGGATGGTTCCGATATACGTGGTGCCGGCAGAAGACATGTCCACCCGGTTCCATGACCGACCGGCATCTGCGGAATAGAGCAAATCGGCGGACTGAACCCCTGAGGTGTCCGTTATCACTGCATTGACGTTTACTGAATCCTTTGACATGGGCGTGGCCGTCGAAAGGTAGGGTTTTTTAATTGCCGGCCGATCGTATACAAAAATTTTTGCACCGCCTTCCAGGCTGCCGGTATTTCCGGCCTGGTCCACCGCATAAAAATCGACGGCATGAAACCCCTCACCGGCTTCGCTGGAATTCCAACGATTGGCGAACAGACCGTCGCCGGGGTCTTTGTCTCCATGTTCTCCGTCATCATACAGCTGAATCGTTGGCCCTGTATCGCCTTCAGACAGCCGGATTCTGGCCGTCACCTGTGACGTGTCGATGCCGGAATCCCCATCGAGCACGCGTATGGAAAAATGGATCGGTGTTCCTTTGACAGCGATGGCTGAACCGACATTGGGTTCGGTTAAAACCGGTGGTGTAGCATCTGCCAGCCGATCCACCGTCATGGAAAAAGATGCGGAGTTCTTTAACGAATCTTCGGCCTCGACCAGAATGGTGTTCCCACCGTTTTTCAGAGAAATATTTTTTATAAAAGCACCGTCAGCTCCCAGAGCCAAGGCCTCCGGTTCGCCGCCGTTCACGGAGACTCCGGCGGACCCGATGTTATGGATGCCGGCAATTTTCCCTTTAATTTCAGTATATTCGGAGCTAAAAAAAGCGTTGCTTTGGGGTGCGGCAATCTCAATTTTAGGACCGTCGAAATTGGTATCGTTAAAGACGTATACCTGACCGCCGGCCGCCAGCATGGACCCGTCGGGACTCCATCGAACGCGGTTTGTAGCGGACGTATTATAATAGTCCACCGAATATGTCTTTGTATTTAAAACCATCAGCCCTTTGTCGTGCCCAACCGCCAGCAGGGAAGAATCATTATTGTAATCCAGAGAATTGACATTCCCGAGACCGGGCAGGTCAAATCCGCTTTTACTCCAAGAGGACGTGTCAAAGATATAAATAATCCCTGTGTCCCCGCTGCCGGAACCTGCAACCAGTTTTTTCCCGTCGTGGCGCCATGCCAGACATTTGAATCTGCCCGTGGAGACGGATTCCACCGTAACGGTTTTTACCGGCGTCGCACTGTTCTTATCCCAGATTTTCAGCACGCCATTTTTATCCAGTGCTGCAAATTGAGAATCCACAGCCGGGTTAAACCTGAATTCTTCAATTTCAGCGTCGTGAGCAAAATCCATTTCAAGGCTTCCGGATATCGACCATTTACGGATAACGTTGTCGTTCTGAATCGCGAAAATATCACTCTCCTCCCAGACGAACGATCGGTCGGTTATTTTAGACTCGCCCTCAACCGATGCGTCCCATGTTTCATCAACGTTTCCGGCCGGAACGTTCAAGACGGCAATCTCATCTTTATCCTTAAAAACACCTGCAGCAAGTTTCTTGCCGTCCGGAGAAAAAGAAAACGAGAGATACTTGCCGGAGGGTCGTCGTTTAGACCAGACTTTTTTCCAGTCAGACACACGGTATACGGACACCCCGGAGCCGTTTTCATGTCGAACCGCAAAAAAACCGTTGGTGGACCACTGGCAAGGTTCGGTCCCCTTCCCCAGATTTCTTGCCGGCTGGATCTGAACACCCTCGCTACCCGCGATTACAAACGATCCGGTTCCCGAAGAGCCTGTGGGGATGTGGGTTGCTGTCACCCTCACCCGCCTGGATTCATCGGTATTGATGGTAAACGTTCCAAAGGCCTTGCCGTTGAGATCGGTTTTCTGATCCGGGCCTTTTGTCCAGGCACAGCCTTCGGAAGGCTGTAAATGCCAGCTTACAGCCTCGCCGGCCACGGGTCGTTTGTCCGTAAAATACTCAAGGCTGGATATCACCTTAAAAGAATTTTTATCGGCGGAATGGAATTCCAGAGCGATACTTATGGGCTGTGACGTACAGGTTATGGCGGTGGTCACAGAGGGACCGTCCGGTGGAACGGCGGTAATGGTCGCATTCCCGCTGGAACCCGGCGTGAAGATGATTTCGGCAATTCCCTGAGCGTTGGTCACGACTTCTCCAATGGAAGGGGTAAAGACTCCCGGGAAACTCGTCTGGAATCGAACCGTCTCACCGGGCAGAGGTTCTCCGTTATTATCTTTCAACCGGGCGCTGATTGTTGCATGGTTGTCCTTTCCAACGCTCACGATGGATGGGCTGGACTCAACGGTAAACCGGATGTCCGAAGGCCGGCTCACCTTAAAAGAACCGTTGAGGGTTTGCTGCCGGCCGCCTTCACCTTGGGCAACTTTAAAGGCGCAATAATGTTCTCCGGGCTTCAACCCCGTAAGACCGTAGTACGAGAAAACCTGTACCGGCGACCCGGTGGTAAGTGGTATGGAAACCCCGCTCACCAATTGGTCGTCAATCAATAGTTCTGCCGAACCCGGCGATCCATCAAAAAAACCCGGAAATGTTGCCACCACCGTATATACGTCGTCCGGCCTGCCTTCGGATGGGACGATCCGGGTGTTCCCCTGCATGACGTGAGATTCTTTTTTAAATTTAAAATCTTTAATTACCATATCCGGCGCTGCCGGGGACACGGCGACAATCTCGGTAATATCCCGATCGTATTCAGGGTGATGCACTGTAATGAAATAGGTACCCGGTACAATGTGCCACAGGGAATACATCCCGTTAGCATTGGTTCTGGCAGAAAGCTTACCGTCTTTTGTACTTAAGACCGCTTCGGGGATCGGATTCCCATCGCCGTCCTCTACCCTTCCGTAGAGCATCTTGGTTCCTGGAAAGAACTTTTTCAAAATTCCTTCTTTATCAAAGGGCGTCAGGTCTCGGACACCCGGATGATCCATATCGTCCATCCCCCCCAACGGCACCGGACCGTCCCGGCCTTCCTGGAAACAGCGCACCTGGTTGTTGCACATCATCGAAGCCCTGTTTCTAATGCATGGCGGCGTCAGGCCGCATTCATCGGCTTCTCCGTCAGGATATTCACAAAACCCCAGGGCATGACCGATCTCTCGCAGGGTCACCCGGATCACATCCCTTTGGGCTTCATCAAACAGGACCTTTTCTCCGTCCAATATGCTGAACCACGGGGCTGTTTTTTTATGAAAAAAAATTCTTGCTCGGTGGCCATTGTCCGCGTCCGCCGAATCCCAGGATTCTGGAAAACGACACGCTGGATTGCAATCTTCGAATACGGTAAAACCGAGTGCATCCGGCATGTATTCGGAAAACAGATTGCCGATGTCGTTCTCATCCAAACACAGCTTCTTATCCTGGATGGAAACACCCGGTCCCTTCACCGACCATCCTTCAAAAATGATATCCGCTTCTTCCGGGTTGTTTGCTATCGTAAATTTGATGCTCCCGCCGGTTGCAGCTTCCCAGACTTTACAGGCTCTGGTAACCGCTTCTTTGGCCTTGGCCAAATCAGGGTCGATCTCTTTTCCCAAAGGATTTTCTCTGCTAAAAAATTGATCTGAAAAAATATACTTAAATTCAACGGCACCGTTGGCCAGAGATGGCGCGGTATTGAGGAGAAGGAAGGTGGAAATGAACAATACGATATGGGCTGTTTTCGACATCAGGGTCCTCGTCTGCGAAGTTGGAAAGAAGCCATAAACCATCTCAAAATTTCATATAACGCCCAATGGCTGCGTTCCATACCGCTCTAAAATGCTCTCATACCGACGGTTTGCTTCGCTTTTTCGTCGGCCTGGGCTCCCGAATGTCGGGATTTCGCAAAGCTCAACGTTCCCTTGAGCGTAATCTACTATTTTCGAGATAGCTTCAAACTTAACGAACTATTTTTGAACCACAGATGAACGATTGAAGATTCCCTGCGGTAAGGTATTCGGTCATTTATAATTTCAACATCTTCAGGCAATCCGGTTTTAAACGGCAACGGCGGGGGAGATACTGGCGGAAAACGCAATTTTTGCAATGAAAAGCATCTCTGCCGTCTGGTTTTCGGAATACACAAAGGGGTGGGCATTCGGCAAATATTCGCGTCATTTACCATAATTAAGTTGCTGTACCAGGAATGAATCGCCGTGCGCTACGAGCTCCAGGGAAATATTCCCGCTGTTATCTTTCCAGGATCCTCCGTGTAACAGGTACTGGGTGAAGAATTTTCCCTGGATCCGGACGTTTCCGGTGGCAGGTTGCGTTGAATAGGCTAAAATTTCAATCCGGTACTTAAACGAATCGATCATCTCCATATTTTTTCGGTACGTGGGCATCAACTCGTGAAATGGCCGACTGTTTTCGGAGGCATCCGGCGCAAAAAAGGTGAAAAATTTATCAAGATTTTTGTTTTCGTAGGCTTGGCAATAGGTGTTCAAAAAAGTTCTCAGGCGAGCCGCTGTATCCTCTTTTTCAAGGGCATTCCCCTTGGACGCCACAAGCGTCTGCTCTGTATCCGTTTCAGACGGTATCTTTTCAACCGCGGCCGCTGATGGCTTTTCCATTACAGGTGCCGAAGAAATTTCACCGGAAACCGAGGATGCTTCACCAGATGGAGTCGCGGCCGTTTCCCGGGCCTCGGCGGAAGTTGCAGAGCTATCTGGAGCAGCTGCGGATTCTTTGACCTTAACCTCCGATACCGCCGCCTTCTCGGCCTCAGGAGCCGCTGTTGGCGGGTCACTTCCGGATTCGGCAGGGGCCGCTTCCACGGACGATTTCCCCAAAGCCACCGTTTCTTTTGTTCGGGCTTCTGATGCTTGGCCGAGCTGCGGGGTTTCGATTTTCCCATCTTGAGACACTTTAGAAGCAGTAGCGGCCATCACGGCTTCTTTAGCGGCAGATTCGTTGGGTGTTTCTTTAATCTCGAGTTCGGGAGCTTTCTCCGTTTTAGTCTCCGTCCCTGCAGCCGACAACTTTTCACCGGCTTCAGCGGGGGACGCCGCGTCCGCAACCGGTTTTTTTGTACCAATATTTTCCGGGTCCTTGGCTTCGGGAATCTGTTGGGTCTCTGTTGCGACGACGCTCTGTTTTTTCAGGGCAGGAGACGTTTTACCGGTCGATGCAGCCACGCCAACGGCAGTTTCAGATTTCGGTGTTTCTTTTATCTCGAGTTTGGGGGGTTTCTCTGTTTTAGTCTCAGGCACTGTAGCCTGCAACTTTTCCCCGGCAGGAGCAGGTTGTTCCAATTTAACTGCTGGTTTCTCTTCCGTGGGCTCGACGCTTGCTTTGTCCTTTAATGACGGTTGGATCTTTGGACTGCCGGTCTTTTGCTTTTCCGGCACAGAAGAAATTTTATCGACAGCCGATGCTGTTATTAGAGCTGCCTCAGGCTTTGGCGCTTTCTTAACCTCAGCATCCGGGGCTTTCTGGGTTTCAGCATCATCAGTGGAAGCCGGCAGGCTATGGTCAGCAGGTGCAGGAGACACTTTTTTAACCGCAGGTTTTTCAACCACGGCGGTCTCTTTTTCCTCGGCTTTTAGAACGGGTTTGATCTGGGTGCCGGCGACTTCCTGTTTCTCTAAGGCTGAAGACGTCTCGCCGGTTATTGATGTGGCGTTGACAGGAGGGGGTGAATCCGCCTTTGAATTTTCCTCCTGAACCGGAGACGGCCGGTCAGGGGTTTCTTTGGGTGCTGGTGATGCAGCCGTCTCCTCGACGGTCTGGTCTGAAGGAACGGGTTGATGATATATGGGATGTGTTTCGGTTTGGGCCGTTTCTTTTTGAGCCAGTTGTATGGGCGTTGTCTTTTTTTGGACACTCTGATAGAAGAAATATCCGCCAATGATGAGCACCAACCCTAAGCCGGCTGCAAAAACGGGAATCATCCTGCCGGGTTGCCGTTCTGATTTTTTTTCAACATCTGTTTTTACAGCCTTTGGCGGTTCAGGTGGTGTCTTTTCCCTGTCCTTGACGTCAACGGCAGGTTTTGCCGGAGGTTTTTCGACATCTTCCAGTTTTATGGTTTTAATCTCTTCAATATATTCCCACATCATATTGAGTTCGGTCATGATGCTCGTTCGTTCATGAAATTTTGCTTCATTTCTGCGATGTTCGAGTTCTTTAATCTTTTTCTGAGCATCTTCTATACCCTGTCTGACTTGGGCATTGGGGTCAAGATTCGCATCCGGCACACCGATCAATTGGACAATCTGTTCCTGAGAGTACCCGACGACCACACAATGCAAGATCAGTTTCAACCGTGCACGATCATAGGTGCTGTAAGCGCGACGGTTCAATTTAGAAACCCGGGGCAATATAAGCCCCTTTTCCTCACAAAAACGGATATGACTCTTTTTAACGTCAAATTCTTTTGCAAGTTCAGAAATGGTAAAATAACGTTCAGTATTACTCATGGTGTCACCAATGTCCTCACGATTCTTGCATGCAAAATTTCAAATTCATGGACAGGAAATGTCAAGCTGATATTAAAAACACGGGATTCAACATGTTTTCAGAATCTGGCACCCGTTGCAAGCACGAATTTTAACCGCCCAATATATAGAACAAATCCGTTTGCATGTCAAAATAAAATAAGTTATACACACGGCATCAATCCAAGTTGGTTTCCATCCATAAATGGTCCTTTTTGTCCGGATCTGCGTTCTCCGCGGGTTTCCGGTTGCGGCGGACGGGCAAGGCGTGGGGCACGAGGGGGCAGGTCACAACTGGAATGATGGAACATTGGAAAGCAGCCAGAACCATCTTTTCCCTCATTGGAAATCCATCGCGCCATTATTCCACCGTTCCAAGGAAGTGGCACAAACCAAAATTTATTTAATCTTGAAAAACCTGGTCCTCTGGACCCGGTCAGAGTTCTCCGGCTCAGCCTGGAGAAACGCTCCAAGAGTTTGAAGTGAACTAAAGTTAAGGAATTCTGCCAATCATATAAAATCACCGGAGCGAGCCGACTTCGCCATAGTAGCCTTTGGCTACGACGGCTGAAAGCGACACCATAACTTCCCCGTTGAATACGGGATAAATAGGCATTTTAGATCACTTTTATCCGCCGATGCACTGTGGCGGGTTAGGCACTTTTAACTTGTACGGCTTTAACTAAAAAACCCCTTCCAGGGTATAACCCAAAGCCGGGCCCTCTGGGCCCGAATATTTACCTAAATTTTTAATATTTTCATTTAGTTGCGGATTCTTCGAGACGTTAATAACATCTTTTTATGAAATCAACCGCCTTTATTCTCCTTGTGAGTGTCATCGCTTTCTTCTGGGCGTGCGGCCCAAGGCCGGTCCCCCCGCCCCAGCCTGTGGAATTTCATCCAGGAACCCCACTCTTTTCAAAGGCTGAAAAATTGTTCCAAGAAAAAGAATATGACAATGCCCTGGAACTTTACAATGAATACATCTCAAATTTTCCAAAAGGATATCTGGCAGCCGAAGCGCTGATGAAAATTGGATTAATCCAGACAGCTTTGGGGAAAAACAATAGCGCTCGGAAAATCTATGAACAGATAGTTGACAGATATCCAGACACCTTTTTTGCCCTTACCGCCAAAGTGGAGATTCTCACGACCTTATCCAATGAAGGCAAATATCAACAGGTTATTCGTCGGGCGGAAGTCATTCTTAAAACAACGAATTCCAAGGCACACCTTCTTAGAACATACATTCTTCTTGGCGATTCATATCTTGCCACCGGCTTTGCCGTGGATGCGTTAGACAGCTATCTTTCGGCATATAAAAAAGCGGCGGAAGAGGAAAAAGAAAATCTATACCCCAAGATAGAGCGGGCCGCAAAGGATGCTGACCCCAAATCCATAGTTCGGCTTTTGACTCGAATGGGCACTGAGCTGCCGGCAGATGACCTTATCTATAGGCTGGGCGTAAAAAAATATGAATGGAAAAAATACGAAGATGCCGTCAGCCTGTTATCGGTTTTTGTGAAAAAATTCCCGAAACATCCCCATGTGGTCCCGGCAGAGAACCTAATCCAAGAAATCAACGAAAAGTTCACCTTCAACCATAACACCCTGGGATGTTTGCTCCCGCTCAGCGGCCCCTACGAAACTTATGGCCATAAAATATTGAATTGCATCGAACTTGCCCGGTTTCAATTTAATGCTACACACAACCGTTCTCCAATAAGATTAATAATAAAAGACACAGAATCTGATCCTGAAAAAGCTGCTCTGGCCGTACGAGAACTCTCCGAAGACAGAGTCGGCGCCATTATCGGACCGGTGGCCGCACATGAAGCTGCAGCGGCGGAGGCCCAGGAAAAAAGGATTCCCATCATTACATTCAGCCAGAAAGAAAATATCACAACCATCGGCGACTATGTTTTCAGGAATTTCATTACCCCTAAAATGCAGGTCGAATCACTCGTATCGTATGCAATGGGCGTTCTTGGACTCAGCCGTTTCGCCGTTCTTTATCCAAACGAGAAATATGGCAAAACCTTTGCAGAACTATTCCAGGACGAAGTCGATGCTTATGGCGGTGAAATTGTCAAGGTCGAGACGTATGATCCGAATCAGACGGATTTTGCGGACCCCATAAAAAAGCTTGCAGAATCGGATATGGAGTTCATCGAACCCCCGGATGAAAAAATGGTCGGCCCGGAGTTTGAACAGATCAAACCCGTCATCGATTTTGACGCGATATTTATTCCTGACGGGCCCAAAACATCCGGACTCATTCTCCCCCAATTGGCCTTTTACGATGTGGTGGGCATACAACTTCTGGGGACCAACCTTTGGCATTCCCATCGACTGATCCAGATGGCACAACAATTTGTCCAGGGCGCTGTAATGGTCGATGGTTTTTTTGCGGAAAGCCGTTCAAAGAAGGTAGAGGATTTTGTCACTATATTTGAAGAGACGTTCGACGATAAACCCGGATTCATCGAAGCCGTGGCGTATGATACGGCAATGATATTGTTTAATCTGGTCAGCAGAAATGATATTCAATCGAGAAGCCAAATCAAAGATGAAATATTGAATCTTCGAAACTTTAACGGCCTAACCGGAGAAACTTCTTTCGACCCCACCGGAAATGCTCAAAAAAGGCTCTATATATTACAAATAGAAAAGGACCATTTTATAGAGCTGGAAAACAAATAAACGTCTCAGAATCTCTACAACTTCTCCATCAAATCCCAGAGCAACCGGACGCCGAAGCCGGTTCCGCCGACACCGCAGTATGCGGATTCTTTTTGGGCGTATGCCGGCCCTGCAATATCAATATGTGACCAGCAGGTATCTCCCACAAACTCCGAAAGGAACAGGGCGGCGGTAATGGCGCCTCCATACCGGGTGCTCCCGATATTGTTAAGATCCGCGAAATCGCTTTTCAACTGTTCTTTGTAATCCTCGGGCAACGGCATGCGCCAGCAGCGTTCATGAACTTTTTGACCGGACAAGATGACCTCATCAGCCAGTTTATCGTCAAAAGAGAAAACCCCGGCGATCTTTTCGCCCAGGGCCACGACACAGGCACCGGTGAGCGTTGCCAGATCAATGAGGGTTTGAGGTTTATATTTTTTAATGGCATAGGAGATGGCATCGATCAATATCAACCTTCCCTCGGCATCTGTGTTGCCGATTTCTATGGTTTTCCCCTCATAACTTTTAATGATGTCCCCCGGCCTGGAGGCATCGCCGGACGGCATGTTTTCAACGATGGGGATAAGGCCGATCAATCTTAATTCGGATTTAAGCCTTGCGGCAGTAATCAGTGTCGCTGCGACGGCAGCGGCACCGGACATATCCAACTTCATTTCCGAAAGGGATGCCGAAGGTTTAAGGTTTATTCCGCCCGAATCAAAGGTTACCCCCTTCCCCACAAGGGCAACTGTTTTCTTGGCTTTTGCCGGGTTGTACTCCAGGACCACCATTCTGGGCTTGCTCCGGCTGCCGGCGGCAACCGCCAGTATGGCCCCGAATTTTTGCCGTTTCAGTTCCTTTTCATCCAACACGGTGACCTTGAGATTTTCTTTTTTGGCAAGGGTTACGATAGATTTTGTAAAACGTTCGGGTTTTTTGTCGTTGGGCGGCATGCTGACCCATTCTCTGGCGAGAATCGTTCCCTGGCAGACCGTTTCAACCCTCGATGGTAATTCGCTGTATTTTTTGGCCGTGTCTGCATTTACAAGGAAATTGATTTTTTTGATGGAATGATATTTCTTTTCCTTTTTGTACTTGTCGAAAAGATGGTTGCCGAGAAAGGCGCCCTCCATCATGGCCTCAAGAACAGACGCCATTTCCACATTGATCTTCCCGGCTCCAGGAACCGCCATGAAGACGTCTGAAAACTCCTTCTTGATTCCCCCTTTTGCCGCCTTACCGGACATGGCACGCATCGCCTCCATATCGATTTTATCATGTTTTCCCAGCCCCAGAAAAACGACGCTCTCCGCTTTGACTTCGGATAGATTGTACAAGGCAACTTCATCATCTTTCCCACCTTTAAAGGCTTTAATCTTTTTTGCTTTTCGGATGAGAGAATTTATGGTCTTATCTTCATGAATGTTCTTATCTTCACAAACCGGGATAACGAGGGATTCTATTTTTTCTTTTTTAAGGTCGACGGATTTTAGGTATAACATCTGTTGTTTCTCCTTTCCAAAATATAAACAGCATCGTCATCAAGCTTGGCACATGGCAGATAATGTTCGAATACGCCTGATTTGCAAGAGGGCAGACCCGTTCGGGGCTCCTCGCAAACCAAAGTTGGGCATTCACTCGGATAATTAATGCGCAACATTCTGTTGGACAGGTAACGGTTTTATCGATTTTAGTTCTGCTGCTTCAGATTGCTGGGCAAAGTAAAGATCCCATCGAAGCTGAATATTCATCCAGAAATCCGCTGAGACTCTAAAATATTTACCAAGTCTTAATGCCGTGCTGGGTGTAACCCCCCTACGACCATTAATTATTTCATTAATTCTTTGGTATGGGACGTGTATTGCCTTTGCCAGTTCTTTCTGTGCGATACCCATTGGTTTTAAAAACTCTTCTAAGAGCATCTCCCCCGGATGGGTTGGCGTACGGTGAGTTGGTATGCGAATCATTTAGTGCTCCTAATATAAATAGTTGTTAATGATAATCGGTAATTTCAACTTCGATAGGACCTGTTTCAGACCATTTGAAACAAATCCGATATTGGTCAGTTATTCGAACACTGTATTGCCCCAGTCTATTTCGAGTTAAAGCTTCTAATCTGTTTCCTGGTGGAATTCGAAGTTCATCAAGAGATAAAACAGAATCAATCTGGTCAAGTTTTCGGGCTGCAATTTTCCATAAGTTTTTCGGACATATTTTCCGGGCAATTTTTGAGGACAACCCATTAAAAACATCCTCGGTTCCTTTGTTCTTAAATGACTGTATCATGAAAACATAATAGCACGGTATCCATGCTATTTCAAGATAAAATTCTATTAACTGATATGTGCCCCCTGATGACACCCCATCTCCTTCATTACCTGCCCGCGGTCCTTTTACAATGGCCGGAGAAATTTCGACTTTGGAGCCTATTCGTCTTTATAACACCGCAGTTGGGTCATACTGTTTTTACTTTTACATTATCGGGTGACAACCTTTCGGATTGGCTTGACATAATGAGTGGTTGTCTGTATTTATCATGTACAATTATCAATCCAAAGCTTTACGAAGTTGAAAAAAGGGAGGTAAATCATGGCGGGAATTAACAAGGTAATCCTCATCGGCCGTTTGGGCAACGACCCTGAAGTTCGGTATACACCCGACGGGACCGCTGTTGCAAATTTCAGCATCGCAACGTCTGACGAATGGACGGATAAGGCCACCAACGAAAAGAGAGAACGCACCGAATGGCATCGCATTGTTGCCTGGCGCAGACTGGGTGAAATATGTGGCGAATACCTGTCAAAGGGGAGACAGGTTTACGTGGAAGGCAAGCTCCAGACGAGATCGTGGGAAAAAGACGGCGTAACCCGATACACCACCGAAATTGTCGCATCGGATGTGCAGTTTCTCGGCGGGAAGGAACCCGCCGATGCTTACAGGTCTCCGGCCTCATCAGAGACGACTCAATACTCAAAGCCGCCCATGACGAACAGAGAGGATGACGACATCCCCTTTTAGGCCTTTTTCGAAATCGAATTGACACGGCATTTAAATTTGGTGAATTGGTATTAGATAAGGCATTGAATTATAAATCGATCGTGGATAAAGTTCGAAGCAACAAAAAAGGGCTGACGCATAGGTTTATAGCTCAACGTCTCACGCGTTGTGTAAGCTTGACACGAATCCTACAATTATTACCGGCACGTTTTTGTGGGGGATATTTTAATATCCCCCTAAACTTCTTTGTTTTCCTCAATCTTATCGGGCTCTGTCTTTTCAGATTCCGCGGTGGCACCTTTAAAATTTTTGATGGCCTTGCCCATGCCCGCCCCTATTTCCGGAAGTTTGCCGGCACCAAAAATAATCAGAATAATGACAAGTATTATAATAAGTTCCGGCATTCCAATTCCAAACATACGACCCTCCAATTTGATTAATCTATTTTTTTCTCAACAACTTTAATGCGAGAATCAGGTGTTGTCTTTAAGTTCATCCAAAAGTTGCCTAAACTCCCTTGATTTTAAATATCTGTCGATAACCCCCTGATAATCGATCCATTTCCGCCATAATTCAAGCCATATATCGTTGTGCCAGTAATATTCTGGATTTCCCTTTCCTTTGAGCCGTTGGGTAAAATCCATATATTCCTCGGTACAACTCTCACAAAATCGAAAGGGTGCCCGGAGATCGTCGATAAATCTTTGTTTGGCGGGTTCATCCGGATGGATCTGGGTGCCGCATTTCACGCATTTGAAAGCACACTGGGTGCATTGAAAAACTTTCTGAACCGCCAGAATCTTACGTTTTTTTATTATTTCAGCTTTTCTTTCTTTGGTGTGCTTTAGCTTATCGTCCAGATGGATAATATTGGTCACGCTCGAAAACTCCCTGCGCATCCCGTTTTTTTAATATAAAGGATGCCAAATTTAAAGCATAATAACACCTGGGTATTTGCGTGTCAATCTATTCCAAGGGAGTTTTGAAACGTCTATAGAGACGCTTTTTTCAGCCCCCAAAGGCGGACTTTTTCACCCCGTTCAAACGGAAAAAATAGATAGGCGTTCACGGATTCAAAGGTTTGTTTTTTTCTATGTCTTGTAAAGTGATGTTTCTCGTGATAATTATCACGAACACATAACCGAACCTATGCAACGAATAACAAAGGATATTCATACATGTTAAGAAAATTTCAGGCAAACTGTCTCCCGCTTTTGATCGGAAGCCTTCCCCTGCATGATCACGCGGAAAGTGTTGAACTGGTTTTTAAATATACCCCCCAAATTCCCCTTTGGGTTCAATTGCCGGTGTATAGAGAAGAAGGAATGGTCGCCCAATTCCTGCCAGGCTTTCCGGGCCTTACCGTTGAGAAAGGCAAATCCTTTGTCAATACCGCCGATCCATCCTTTGATGACGATCTTTTAGGGTTTTACAAAGATTATCTATCTGTGAGCCAAGGAGAAACGGATCGGGCCGGTTCGAGGTTTACCATGACCACCGATACCGCCGAAGGATTTTTTGCATTTATTGAGCATCTCCGGCACCTTTCCCATCGCCCGGCAGCGTTAAAAGGACAAATCACCGGTCCCATAACCTTCGGGTTGGGATTAACCGATGAAAAGGGGAAAGCGATTTTTTACAACGAACAACTCAGGGATGCGGCCGTAAAGCTTCTGGCCCAAAAAGCCAGGTACCAGGTCCAAAGGCTTTCAGGATTTGGATGTCCCTCCATTATATTTTTTGATGAACCGGCACTGGCCGGATTCGGATCTTCTGCAATGATAAGCATCTCCCGCAAAGAAGTGGAAACATGTTTTGAAGA
>JAHECI010000319.1 GCA_024641825.1 Desulfobacterales bacterium
GCGAGCAACCGCTTAAAACACCGGTTTGCGGCATGCGGTTGTACGGTATCCGGTCTGCTCAGCAGATTTTGCTGTAAACCGGCATACTGTTTGAACAATGCCGTGATATGATGCTGATTACCGGTCATAGGGGGATGCTTGTTGGTCCCAAATTCAAGGTGTTAAGGGGATCTGCCGGTGCCCGGTTTTCGTGACGTCAGGATTCGCTCTGCTATAAGGGCGGAATCCCCTCGGAGAGCCTTCGGAGAATGTCCCAATATGCGCCGCGGTGTCCGGACTTGATGGCAGCTGTCAGCTCCGGATTGTCATTATAATTGTAGTCCGGATTCGCCTCGGTCCGTCGGCCCAGAAGAAATCTCGGATCATCCCCCACGAGACCGTGCAGCCAATCTTCCACATCTTCACCCAAACGGATATCACAGTAATAAATGGGGCGAAGAAAAGATTCATTGTCTTCCAGGGCGCCGAAAAGGCTGGGATTTTTAGACAACGACCCTTTGGACGTCTCTATAATCTTTCGCCCCAGTTGCGTCATCGGATAAAGTCTTACACCAAGACTGATCCCCACACGATCCGGTTTGATCTTCTTCATGAGATGGATGGTGGTTTCAATGGATTTTCTAGTTTCGCCGGGAGATCCGAGAAGCAGGTCGAACATACAAATGATGTCATTTTTGAGGCAAATGTCTCGAATCCGGGTCAAATCCTCCGGGCCATAATTATGGCCCAGACGCCGCAGCATGGCATCATCCCCATGGTCGGCGCCAAAATCGATTCCGACACATCCGGCGGTGCGCATTAAATACGCCAGCTCTTCGGTAAAAACCTCGGGAGAACAGTAGGCATACCATCTGATTTTACCCCCCAGACCGGATTCGACAATGGCCTTGGATACCTGAACGGCATGGGAATAGGGGCCGTTAAACTCGCAGTCACACGTGTGAAAAACTGTGACGCCACGAAGATACAGATCGCTCAATTCCGCCGCCACATTTTCCGGCGGACGCATTCTGACGGTGTTACCCTTGACAAACGGTTCCGGACAATAGATGCACTTCAACGAACAGCCCCGTTTGGTCTCGAACCCCACCTGCCCCCCGTTTTCGAAATAATGCCGGTTGTCGATCAAAGATCTGGCGGCCAAATCTATGGTTTCAAGGGGTACCGGCAAAATGGCGTTGTGTCTGACCATGCCGTTTTCCATCCAAACCAGTCCCGGCACCGTTTCCAACTCCAAATTGTCTCTGAAGGCCGTTGCCAGTTTAACGAGCCCCTCCTCTCCGTCTCCACAGATACCATAAGGCACCTGGCAGAATTTCAGAACTTCAGAAGGAAATATGGAAAAACCGACGCCGCCCAGACAAATGGGTGCGTCGGTGGATCGTTTAATGGTTTCAAGAACCGGCATGGCTCGAAGCAGAGAAAAATCCTGACTGGCGAAATAGGAATCATCGATGTTTCGGAGGGTCACACCCACGAGAACCGGTTTTTCCGTTAAAACCTCGGAGAGTTTTTTCCGCCAATCCGGCTCAATGGCACAATCCACCAAATCGACGTCTATGCCGGCATGGCGGCATGCAGCGCCAAGATAGTCTAAAGATACCGGCGTCACCGGCGGTTTCATGGGGTTCGGATTGACGAGAACGATTCGCATCTTTCAGCCTATTGGACAATTGGGTTTTTCTTTGAAAAGCGATATCATGATAGGAAAACGAAAGATCTCGCTCACCACTTCTAAAGGATTTACTGTATACTCAAATGGTTGTTGGGTGTCAACAGGACACCCAACTTTTTGAACCGGCCACAAGATTTATTTGGGGGGCCGATATGATGGCAAACCGTCTGTTCGCCGTTGATGGAGATGTGGGGGTCGATGGGCCCGACCCGTCCACGTCATCGAATGTTTTCGAAGTGTTACCGCCCGGGGCTTCGCCACTGGCAAAACGCAACCTGCATTCAGAAATTTCTTGACCCTTCAAGGGTAATTGTATATGTATATTTTTGAATTTACTCGGATATTTCCTTATCCTTTTGATATTGATTCTCATTTTCGACCGCACGGAGCTCTTTTATTCCGCTGATTTGATCGATGCTCGATCCGATACAACCGTTCTTTAAGTTCAACCTATCTTGCTTTTACACATTTTTATATGAGAGGATGCACAAATTCATGTGCATTATTCAATACTAAATTTCACGGATCAGAAGCTATTTCTGAAATCTGAGGGTGAGATTCAAATTTTGAATCCCCTTTGAATGACGATATTGATTGGCAACTTATTTCTATATTTTCCTGTAATTTCAAATATATAATATAACAGAGTTAATTCTACAAAATTACTGCAATATCAGTATGATCCAGAATCAATAATTTTTTTTAATATACCATGAAAAGATATGACACCAAACTACGTGTGTTGCTTTCGATATTGTCCGTGATCGCGTTTATGTCGGGTGCCGTTGGCGTTTATTTTTACTATTCCACCTTGAAAAAAGACGCCATAACGTGGGCCCATATGGAAGCTGAAATACACTTAAAGGCCATCGGAGATTATTTTCAGTCGAATATATCCTGGTCTCAAAAGGCAGCCAAAGCGTTGGCCAGTTCAACGGAATTAGAGAAATTTCTGGTGAGGGGAGATGATGCCGGTCGTTCTGCCGTCAATTCGGTACTGGACAATTTTAACCGTACCCTTGAGGCTAACGTCTGTTACGTGATGGACCGTTCCGGAAATACGCTGGCATCGAGCAACCGTAATGCGGCCGATAGTTTTGTGGGGAAAAACTTCGATTTTCGCCCCTATTTCCAACAGGCGATGAAGGGGGTTCCGGCGGTCTTCATGGCCCTGGGAAGCGTATCGAAAAAACGGGGGATATACTTCAGCCATCCGGTTTACGAACCGGGGAAAAAACGGCCTTCAGGGGTTGCGGTCATCAAGACCTCCACTCAATCGATCGAAGAGAGTTTCAAAAAACCCTACGATGGGATTTTACTGCTCGTTGATCCCCAGAATGTGGTGTTTGTATCGAATCGTGAGGACTGGCTGTTCCATGTGCTATGGGAAGTGTCCCCTGAAAAGATCGCCGGTATCGCCGAAACGGGCCAGTTCGGCAAAGGGCCTTTTAAATGGACGGGTGTGGAACCATGGAACAAAAATCAAGCTGTGGACAAGCAGGGCAACCTGTATCGCGTTCACCGGTACGAAATCACCAATCACCGCGGTTGGCAGTTGATTTACCTGCACAACGAACATGTAGTTTACGAAAAATTCGTCACACCCATCAATAGGTCTGTGGGTTCGACCGCCGTAATATTATGTTGTGTTTTTGGGGTCATAATTTCATTTTTATACCTGAAAACAAGAAACGAGATTGTCCGACGATCAACGGCCGAGGAACAAAACCGAAAATTGATTTTGGAGTTGAAGGAAAGCCTAGTCAAAGTGAAGCAGTTGAGTGGGCTGCTGCCTATTTGTGCAAGTTGCAAAAAAATTCGGGATGACAAAGGTTATTGGAATCAGATCGAAAGCTATATCCACACACACTCTGAAGTAGAATTCAGTCATGGCATTTGTCCTGAGTGCGCAAAAGAGCTTTACCCTGATTTTGATATTTTAGATGAAAATGAAATTAAACAATAATTGTTCTATAAATTCCGACTGACCCATCGAGTTAACGATTATAATCGCAAATTTCACATTCCTTTCAATTCTCGCCGCCACCCTATATGGGACCGTCGAAATCGGCTGGATCGGTGTTGTATCTGATACATATTTGCCTGTCGGAAGTCTTTTGAAAGGCTATGGTATCAAGTACCAGCGAATATTTAGACTTGCCTTTTGATTTTTTCAAGTCAAGTATGGTTCAAACAAATCTTTTTATTTGTCCTTTCCGGCGCTGGGCTTTTCATAGGTTTTCGGTCCGTTCGGCCATTCCGATGTGGTGTACCATTCTTTGGGATATCCCACTTCCTGAGCCATTTTGCCCGGTGCGTTAAGGTATCCGTCATCGTATTTGGCGACCAGATGCCAGGCAAGCTTCCACCACGCCTGTACGACCTGGTCGGCTTGTGTTTCACAATAGGTGGTGAGCA
>JAHECI010000320.1 GCA_024641825.1 Desulfobacterales bacterium
AAATAAAACCTTTTTTCATAACGGGTTCCTCCTTTGGTGTTTTTGGCTGTCAATTTGGCAGCCAAAATGGATGATTTTTTCAAGTTTTGGTCAGTAAGATTTTCCTTCTCTCAAAACTTCTTTTATTACCATACGGACATTACAGTCCGGACATTTGAGGATTTCTTCGGTGGGCAGATAATGAATCTCGGTGCGCTTGCACTTGAGGCATATCAGTTCAACCGCACCCGTTTCATGGGATTTTCGTTTTGTTTTTTTCCCGGTCACCTTCGCCTTTTTTTTAACATTCATGGTTATATTCCTTTTTCAAAGGTCAAAATGTTAAACACTTTTCAAAAAACGGCTGCGGTGGAATTGAACCGGATACCTTCAGTCGAGTCGTTGAACATTTTTAATCCAGCCCGCACTTTTTGTCCACGTATTATAAACTCTGTTTTACCGTTCAAAACCTCACCTAGGGTAATATTTTTAATAACAAGCAGGCGTGGAGAAATCAAGATTTTTTAAAAAACCGTTTTTCACGAGAGCACCGAAGGGCAAGCCGAATAATCTTGACACAACCATTTTAGAATAGATATTATCAGCTTATCAGCCTGTAAAAAAAATGTGTTATCCTTACCATAAAATGCGAAACCGCCACAGCAGAGGTTTTTTTAAAGCGGAAAACCCGCTGTAGATGGAATCTCGAAGCGATGGTTTGAGTTCAATAATTAAGAGGACCGATGAAAGATATAGATCCCATAAGCACTGAAGAGCTACTTAAAATTCCCGAGGTTCAAAGATCGATCAGCAGCATCAATCCGGAGCTGATTGAAAGAAGACAATACGATCCACCCAAATGCAAGGTATTTGAAAATACCTATACTATTTTGGAGGATAACGATCGTTTTAAATTCACCATCGATCGGGAAGCAAGAAAAAAGTTGCCGGGGATCATAAACAACAAGGTTCAAACCCTATCGGGGCTGGACTCCCCTGGAGAATCTTTCAAAAAAAGATACTGCAAAAAGCGCAACATCGGTATTGTATTTTCAGGGGGACCTGCTCCCGGTGGGCATAACGTCATCGCAGGATTATATGATGCTGCCAAAAAGGCCAACCCCGAGACCATTCTCTACGGTTTTCTTCTCGGTCCCGACGGTATCGTTGAAAACGAAGCCATCGAGATCACCGGCAGCCGGGTGGATGCCTACCGAAACCTTGGCGGTTTTACCATGATCAAAACGGGCCGAACAAAAATAGACTCTCCACGGAAGATGGCCCTTTCAAAAGAGACCTGCAAAAGTCTGGGGCTGGACGCCCTTGTCATTGTCGGGGGGGATGATTCCAACACCAATGCGGCATTTCTTGCCCAGGAAATGATCGAAGATAATATCCAGGTTATCGGCGTTCCCAAAACCATTGACGGGGATATACAGGTCAGAGATGCCAACGGGAATGTTTTGTGCGCCATGTCCTTTGGATTTCATACCGCCGCCAGGGCATTTGCCGGTTCGATCAGCAATCTTTGCACAGACAGCAGTTCAGATGTAAAATATTGGCATATCTGCAAAGTTATGGGCAGAGTCGCCAGTCATCTGGCCCTTGAAGTTGCCCTGCAGACCCATGCCAATATGACCCTTATCGGTGAGGACCTTTGCGACTATACCGACACGAAGAGAATCGAGAAGGCCATAGAAGCAGGGGATGTCGATTACAATTCATTTGGCATGACCTTAAGACATCTGTCCCGTGTGATTTGCGACGGCATTGTTCGAAGGGCCGCCGTGGGAAAAAACTACGGTGTCATCATCATTCCAGAGGGGATTCTGGAATTTATCAATGAAATACAGATCTTCATTATAAAGCTCAATACCATCATCGCCGAGTATAACGACACCCACGACACCGATTTCCATACGGACTTCCCCACTCTGGAGGACAAGCTGGAATATTTGCGGAGACTTGCCCGGCGTTCAAGGGAAGACAGTTCTTTTTCCATATGGAATAGCCGGGATGATGATCTGTTCAACGATGTTCCTGATTTTTTCCAGGAAGGTCTTCTCATGGAAAGAGACAGTCACGGAAACTTTCAGTTTTCCCAGGTCAAGACCGAGGCGGTTCTCATGGGCCTGGTCAAAGACTATCTTGATATTTTAAAAGAGAACGGAACCTATAAGATCGGAATAAAAAAATCCTATTACCGGAAAGTGCTGGACAGCGGGGGACTCGACCCGGATATTTTTGGCCCGATTCTTTTCAAGAATTACAATGATGCCGAGTTCCTGTTGATTCAGCCTTCCATAATTTCCGTTAAAACCCTCAAACAGGCTCTTGAACAGGCAGGGGTGATTTCTGAAAAAGAAGAGGTTCCGTCTCCGGTTGAAAAAATTTTCCACACCTCCGTACCAAAGTTCAAAACCCAGGTTCATTTTTATGGTTATGACGGGAGAGGAAACGATCCCACCCGGTTTGACTGCAATTATACGTACAACTTGGGGATGACGGTTTTCAGCCTTATCGCCAACGGCGCAACCGGTCAGATGGCGGCCATACGGAATTTGGAGAAGGATTTTTCGGCATGGGAACCCCTTGGAATTCCCATTGCGCCATTGATGCACCTTGAAGAGAGAAAGGGGAAGCTCGCCCTTGTTTTGGAAAAAAGTATCGTTGATGTCAATTCCGCTTCTTTCAGAGTTGTCAAGCGGTTAAGAGAGAATTGGCTCGCTGCATCCCCGGGTGATGATAATTATAGAAGGCCGGGCCCCATACGGTTTGCCGGCAAAAGTGAAGAGGACCGGCCGATTACGCTGGTATTGAATGCACTGGATAAATCGAGCCAGTAACCGGCTTTTGTTGTTCCGAAAAGTCAGCCAGGGGACACGTCCGCCTGAGGCGGGCAAGCCGATGATACGCCACGTCTTCCATATATCTGAGTCCTTGCCCCTTGGGGGATTTTATAAAGCTGTCGACGTTCAAAATTGACCAAAGGAAGATTCCATGAAAATTAATTCTTTAATGATTCCCGATCCGATTACGATCACCGAAAACGCCTCCATTCAGGAGGCCATCGAACTTATGAAGGTTAACTCTATCCGACACCTTCCTGTGGTAGCAAAGGGCGGCAAACTGAAAGGGTTTATTACCCTTGCTGACTTAAAACAGGGCCTCATTCCCTCCATGCTGGGAGACCTTTCCCTTAAAGATTTGATCATAAAGAATCCGATTGTCGTGAGGCCGGACGATGATATCGAGATTGCCGCCCAGCTGATATACAAACATAAAATCGGCGGGATGCCGGTGGTGCAAAACGACAAGCTGGTGGGCATCATAACGGCAACGGATATTCTTCGGACATTTATAGATATGATGGGCTTTCTCACCGCAAGTTCACGGATCGATTTGGTGGTTGGAGATGAGCCGGGGAGCTTTAAAAACGTTTTGCAGATCATCAACGACCATGGGGGAGATATCATCAATGTCGGTATGACGGCACAGGAGGCCAGCAAAAGAGTCTATTACTTCCGCCTTTCACCCTGCAATACGGAGATTATTCGGAAAGCTCTGGAGAAGGGTGGGTATCAGGTTTTGGATTCAACGAATTAAACCATTTAGGTCAGAATAACATTCCGTTTCAGCCGGAGGACAGTTCCGTGTCCATCGGCAAGAACTCGCCAATAAAACCGCGTAAAAGCGAACAGGCTTAAGGTGTTAAATTCCGCCGCGGGAATTTGATAATGATAAATAATTTTGAAACCCTCATTGCTGTTCGCTTTAACGCGCTTTAATTTGCTCAGACAGCTCCCCGATAGACACGGAACTGCCCTCCGGCTTATAGAAATTTTGACCGTAAGCTATTCAAAGGAAAAATATTTTGAGGAACTGCTCTACCCGTGGTTTTAGTGGGGGAAACCCGAGGAGTTTACTTATTCCCGGAATCCGGCTGGTAATTACAGAGGGGTTCTTCAGCCAGAAAATCACCGGTGGCTTCATACGCCCTTGCCCTGCACCCGCCGCACACCTTTCTGAATTCACATTTCCCGCATTTTCCTTTTAGATGATTGAAATTGCGCAACGATAAAAAGGTGTCCGAACCGTTCCA
>JAHECI010000321.1 GCA_024641825.1 Desulfobacterales bacterium
AAAACGAAAGAAAAATCAAAATATATAATGATATTAATTTTCTATGCTTATTTTTGACGGCGGAAAACTTATACAAAATTGTAATAAATACATCTTTTTGCTCTTATTATGGGAATTATGATGCTGCATCATAATTCCAAATTAAAAAAACCTGAGACATATTTAATATAGCGGACTAATTATCCCAAGCCTGTTTTTGCTAACAACATGTGTATCTATCATCGTCGTTCTGAGGTCTGCATGGCCTAAAAGTTCCTGTATTGTCCGGATATCATGCCCTTTTTCTAATAAGTGGGTGGCAAAGCTGTGCCGTAGAGCATGTACCGTTATCCGCTTTGGTATTCCCGCCCTTATTCCTGCCTGTTTAATTTGTCTCTGTAAATTTCCAGCATAAATGTGGTGTCGTCGAATAATATGGGTTGTTGGGTCAACCGGTTGAAACAAAATGCAGTGACACTTACCAGAATGTCGAAAGGATCATGGCTGTTGCATTTCAAAGGCAGATAAAAGGAAACACATTTATGAAGCGTCTAGGGTAACAGCTTGAGGAGTTTTGCGGCATTCAGACCGGAAATGGCATCTATTTGCGTCTGGGTCAGCCCGGCGTTTTCGAACTCTTTAAAATACCTTGCCGGTGTTAACAGGGGAAAGTCACTGCCAAACAGAATCTTGTCGATTCCGGCGATCTCCGTTGCATATCTGTATATCTCCGGACGGTATAGAAACGGTGATGCGGCGGTATCGAAATAGACATTTTTTAGGCGCGCTTTGACGTCTTTCTTGAGAAGATTGAAAAAAAAGATGCCCCCGCCCCAATGGGCCAGAACGATTTTATTTTCGGGGAACCGAGTGACCAGGGTGTAAATCTGTTTGAGGGTATTGGGTGTCTTGCCGGGATACAGATGTCCCACCGGTTCATTGGTGTGGATCAAAAACAGAAGGTCTTTATCCAGACAGATCTCCATCAGGGGGATCAGCCTGTCCAGGCACGCGTCGTCAATGCCGGATTCATAAAAAGCGATCTCACCGATCCCCGAGAGGCCGCCCTCCAGGCACCGTCGCGCCTCGGAAACAGCGTCCCTGTTAAACGGATCCAAACAACACAACCCCGTAAGGCGGTCCGGATATCGGGTTACAACCTCCATGACATGGTCATTTTGCATTTTAAACGTTGTCGAATCTTTCCACGGAAACCCAAAGACCACGGACCTGTCAACACCTTGGGCGTCCATTGCGGCAACGATTTCTTTTGCCCCGACAAGTTTTGATTTCGGTGAGTCGTATAAAAGTTTAAAGGCAGGTTCTGAAGGGAAATACTTTTCCCTGTTGTCACGGACGGCTTTGGGGAAGATGTGCGTGTGAAAATCTATGATCATAATGGTAACAGGGGCCGGAAAAAGGGCAGATATCAGGGGTCGGGGGTCAGTTGTTATTTTTATGCTGCTCTTGACCGGATTTAAATTAACAGAGGGATCGGGGAGTTTTTATGTGTCAAATCGCCTCTATGAATAATGCTTTTTTCTGAGCTCTGGCCCTGATCCCTGAGCCCTGTAACCTGTATTTATATACTCAGCGCACTTTTGATCTGGGCATACAGTTGATTGTTGTCAAACCCCATCAAAGCCGGCGCTTCGGAGGGACACACCGCCGAGCAGGCGCCGCACCCTTTGCACAGGGCCGGATTCACTTCAGCCACAAACGCTTCACTGTCAAAGGTAATGGCGCCAAAGGGGCAGACATTGATGCACCCCAAACATCCGGAACACAACTCGGGTCGGATGTGGGTGATGATACCGCCCAGTTTAACATTTTTCATCGCCAGAACCGTAACCGCCCTTGCGGCCGCGGCCTGAGCCTGTGTGATGGATTCATCGATGGTCTTGGGGGCATGGGCCAGCCCGCACACAAAAACGCCGTCCGTAGCAAAATCCACCGGCCGGAGTTTGACATGGGCTTCGGCAAAAAAACCGTCCGAATTCACCGGCACTTTATACAACTGTGCCAGCCGGTTCTCAGATTCCGGAACAATGGCGGAAGCCAGAACCAAAAGATCGGGATTTATGTCCATGGTTCTTCCAAGGACCCGGTCGGTGAAGGAGACCTTAAGTACATCATCCTCAGAGACTGCGTTTATGTCTTTGTCGAAATCATACCGGATAAATACAATACCGGCCGCGCGCGCCTGGCGATAGAGATCCTCCCGCAGACCATAGGAACGCAAATCCCTGTAAAGGATAAAAACGTCCATACCGGGGTTGATCTCTTTGAGTTTCAAAGCACTTTTGATGGATTGGGTGCAGCACACCTTTGAACAATAGGGCCGGTCCGGTATTCGGGACCCGACACACTGGACAAATACCGCCGTTTTGGCCTGGACGATGGTTGGATCGTTGTCAACGAACCGCTGCTGCAACTCCAGTCCGGTAACGACCCGGGGATCTTGCCCGTATAAATATTGGTCGGTCTTGAACTCCGAAGCCCCTGAAGCGATGAGGGTCACGCCGTGCTCAAGGACCCTGCTATTGCCGTTGCGGGTGACGGTGGTCTTAAAATTCCCCACAAACCCCTCCACCTGCGTAATGCGTGCATCCAGAAGAATGTCAATGGCCGGGTCGGACGCCACCGCATCGATCAGGCCTTTCAAATACCCCTGAATATCCTCGCCCCGCCAGGTTTCATGAAGGTTCCGTGCCTGGCCGCCGAGAGCATCCGACTTTTCAATCAGATAGGTCTGATACCCTTGATCCGACATGTTTTTGGCTGCAGCCATCCCGGCAACGCCCCCCCCGATCACCAGCGCCGACTGGGTGATCGCCATGCTCGATTCCGCCAGGGGCTGGAGCAACGCCGCTTTGGACACGCCCATTCTGACCAGATCTTTGGATTTCTTCGTGGCTTCTTCAGGATCATTTTTATGGACCCAGGAACAATGGTTGCGGATGTTGGCCATTTCAAACAGGTATTTATTGACGCCGGCATTGATTAAGGTCTCTTGAAACAGCGGTTCGTGGGTTTTGGGTGTACAGGCGGCGACAACCACCCGATTCAGCCGATGCTCTTTGATGACCTCGGTCATTTTCTCCTGGGTGTCCTGGGAGCAGCTGAACATATTTTCCTCCACATAGGCGACACCGGGCAGGGTCTTTGCAAATTCCACCACTTGGGGAACATCGACGGTCCCCGCAATATTGGTGCCGCAGCGACAGACAAAAACACCGACTCGGGGCGCCTCGCCCCGCACATCCGTCTCTTCCGGAACCTCTTTTGTCTTTGTGAGGGTCCATCGAACCTCAGCCAAACGGCTGCCTGCCACACCCGCAGCCGCACTGGAATCGATCACCGAAGACGGAATGTCCTTGGGTGCCTGAAAAACACCACAAACATAGACCCCGGACCTGGAGGTCTCCACCGGATCAAAACTGCTGGTGCGGGCAAAGTTGTAATGATCCAGATCGATGCCCCATTTTTTGGCCTGCTCCGCTGCTTTCATGGACGCCGTCAGACCGATTGACAGGACCACCATGTCAAATTCTTCTTCCACCCGCTTGCCGGCCTCGTCCACATATCGGATAAGCTGCATCCCAGACGCGTCATTATAGACAATATTGGTAACCTTTGACTTGATGAACCGAACGCCATTTTCATCCTTGGCGCGGTTGTAGTATCTTTCAAAGTCTTTCCCATAGGTGCGAATATCAATATAGAAAATGGCGGCGTCCAGACCTTGTTCGCTGTGCTCCTTGGCCAGCATGGCCTCCTTGATGGCGTAGGTGCAGCAGACTCCGGAGCAGTATCCTTTTGCACCAAGGTGCTCATCCCTGGACCCGATGCACTGCAGCCAGGCGATTTTCTTCGGCTCTTTATGATCCGAAGGGCGTATTAGATGACCGCCAAAAGGCCCCGAAGCGGATAGTATTCTTTCGAATTCCAGGGAAGTCACCACATTGGGCTGCTGGGTATAATTAAAGGTGTCGTACTCTGCAGGATCATACGGTTCGGAACCGGGTGCAAAAATGACGGATCCGACCTTAATATCGACGATTTCATCTTCTTGAGTATGATCGATGGCATTCAC
>JAHECI010000322.1 GCA_024641825.1 Desulfobacterales bacterium
TCCAACGCCGAGGTTGGGCCAAAAGATTATTTTGAGATAGCTTCTAACAATTCACTTTCTTATTTGTTCGTCAGACCGGGATTCAGGACGTGGTGTGGGCCCGGATAAAATTTTTCAATTTAGATCTTTGAATGAGAGTAAGAGTTTGAAATTTCACAGCATATCGATTTTTTTTATCAGAATTGTCCGGAAGATCTGCACTTTCAGATTTCCAAACGGGTGTAAAGGGAATCTTATCTTCAAAATACAAAGAATCATCCGCCAGAATGTTTAATCCATACGATCTTGTTGGCTTATTTTCTCCATCGAGATAACTGAGCCCGCTCATGCTGATATCGATAATTGGCTTTGCCTTATGAAGGAGCGGTCCGAACACAACAAATACGCGGTCCTGAACTTTGAATCGCCGATTTTTTCTTTGCTTCAACGTAAATATTTTTTCCATTAACTCTGTAAATGTATTCATGACAACAATTCCATTTTTTGTGTCTCAATGAACAACTTATAATATGTCTGGAAAAATATGCATACCCTCCCATTGTTGAGGCAGTATACATCTATTCTATAACTCTATAGGATGATGCATATTGTATGTCAATTAAAAAATATTACAATATATAGTGGTAGATACCATGTCGGTCAACAGGGGCGTATAAAAGTGGGTTTTGAGAAGATGACGAACGACGGCTTAAACATCGGGAAAAACCACAGGAGATCCGTATACAGACGGTAAACTTGCAGTCTTTTCGTCAACGGGGCAGAAAGATAACCGTCGGCAATTTTGTCGAAGCTGCGGCGTTACGTGATCTTGATCCAGAGCAATCTGGCCATATTCGGGCCGGGATTTTCCCACTGTGAGGGAATTTCAGAGGTTAAATAAATAACATCCCCGGTATGGACGTGATATACGGATTTTTCCAGTTTCAATTGCAACGTACCGGATAACACGTAGCCGATTTCCTCTCCCTTATGGATAAAAAAATGAGCGGTCAGGGTTTTCTTCGGCGGAATTTCAAGAAGGTAAGGTTCGGCTTTGGGCTTGAAATCCACCGGTGTCAAAAGCTTTGCGTGAATATTTTCTTCCGGGAAATTCGGCAATTTCATATCCATTGCTTCCCCTGAAGGAAAAATCGTCCGATGGGTTAAATCGACGGATTCTTTAAAAAAAGAGCTTAACTCAATGGCCAGGACTTCCGCCATTTTAAGAAGTGCGGGTAAAGACGGATAGATGAGGTTGCTCTCCACCTGGGAAATGGTGCTCGGTGTCACGCCCACAAGTTTTCCCAGTTCTGTTTGAGACAGGCCACGCCGGGTTCGAAATTCTTTTAGCCGCATTCCCAGATCAAACCAATCGGTGGAATGTTTTTCTGAATCGAATGTAATTTTGAGGTCTTTGCTCCAGTAATTGAAGGGCTTGTTCATGGTATCCAGTTCGCGCTTTTCAGCTTTTAGAATCGTCAGTGATGTCTTTCCTCTTTTCACGGACAATTCAATGGCAACCTGGGCGATTTGATTGATCTGGGCTCTTAGACGGGGAGAATGGGCCCGCTTTTCGATGATCCAGTAAGCAATGGTGTTTAATTCATATAGGCGGGGACAGGAATGAGAATAAAAATTGATCAGATCCTGTTCGCCGCCCCACAACTCCTGCATGCCGGTGAGGCTTTCAAAAATGAATCGAACGTCACCGACCAGAGTTCCATGAATCCCGTAAAGGGTATCCATGACCTGATCGATTTGCCGTGGGTTGTCCACTCTGATGATTTGGCAGGGCCACTTGGACGTTTTATTCTCGTAAAACTGAAGAAAAATCTCGGAGCCGGAACCTTTCCCGTATGTAAAGCAATCCAGAATGATCAATTGATCGTTTTGGGCCAACGGCCCGAGCTTGTCCAAAAGATTTTTCGGTGAACGGTCGAAGCTGACGTAAATGAGCGGCCTGTTTTGTGCTTGGGAGGCGTGAATAAAGTTGAGACCGTAAACGGCGGCCAGACTGCCGGCATCGTCATACCAGACGACGTTGTCTCCGATGAAGAGACCTCCGAGAAGCTGGTCCAGTTGGCTGACTCCCGATGTTACCCGCACTTTTCCTGAAGGCATTGAATCCTCACTTTTTTATTCAAAAACATTGAAAAAACGATGTCATTTAGGGGTGTATCCTTTTGCCCGAGACTGACCCCAGAATAGAAGATGCTATAGGGTATATAGTATGGAACATGGATGGGTGTCAATTGAAGGCGTGAAAAGTCTTAGGTCAGAAAATCCAAAAATCATTTGCCGGAAAGTTTTAATCTGATCTTACATCGGGTCTTTTTTCATTTTGCAAAACAGACACCCTTTCCCTATCTGTCTGATTTTTCAATACCCCGGGATGTTACGGCTTGATGTCTTGCCGAAAACGGTTTATAGAAGCAAAAAAAACGGTTTTGTATAAAACAAAAGTGAGTGAAACAAATCATGAAAATAGAATCAAAACTTCCGGATGTCGGTGTTACCATTTTCACAATTATGTCGAAGCTGGCCAACGATCATCAGGCCATAAATCTCTCCCAGGGCTTTCCCGATTTTGATGTTCACCCGGATCTTGTGGCACTGGTTGACAATTATATGCGCTCGGGACACAATCAATATGCGCCGATGCAAGGTGTGGAGTCCCTGCGCCGGGGGATTGCGGAAAAAGTACAGGCCCTCTATAATGCCAGTTACGATCCTGAATCTGAAATTACCGTGACTTCCGGCGGAACCGAGGCATTATTTGCAGCCATAAGCGCCGTTGTCCAACCTGGTGATGAAGTGATCGTTCTTGAGCCTGCCTTCGACTCGTATGTGCCGGTCATCCAATTGAACGGCGGAATTCCCGTATATGTCGCGTACACGTTCCCGGATTACCGGATCGACTGGGATGATGTCCGAAACGCCCTGTCTCCCAAAACAAGACTCATTATTCTGAATTCACCCCATAATCCCACCGGCGCCGTATTCACGGAATCAGATATATCGGCACTTAAAGATATTTTGCTGGATACGGATGTGTTGATTTTAAGTGATGAAGTCTATGAACATATTATTTTCGATGGCCTTCGACATGAAAGCGTCTCCCGCTATCCGGAGCTTGCGGAAAGGAGCTTTGTTGTCAGTTCGTTCGGGAAAACATACCACACCACCGGGTGGAAGATCGGATATTGTCTGGCGCCGGCTCCCCTGTCCAAAGAATTTCAAAGGGTGCACCAGTTTTTGACATTTGCCTCGAATACGCCCATACAGTATGCGTATGCGGAATTCATGAAAAACAAAGATATTTATCTGAACCTTTCGGCATTTTATCAGCAAAAGAGGGATACATTCCTGTCCCTCATCGAAAATTCACGATTTAAAGCCCTGCCCTGTCACGGCACATATTTCCAGATGCTTGATTATTCATCCATTTCCCATGTGTCTGATGTCGAATTTTCCAAGCAGCTGACCACAGAACATGGTGTGGCATCCATTCCACCTTCGGTGTTTTATCACCGTCAAGTCGACCATAAAGTACTGCGATTCTGTTTTGCAAAAAAAGATGAAACCCTTGAGAAGGCTGCAAAGAAGTTGTGTAAAATTTAAAGGCAACCCTGATCCTAAGATCATCAGGCCAATTCCCATTCAATTTTATCGAAGATATCCTCCATCTGATACAGTGCCTTGTCGGCTTTGGCCAGGTCCCAATCCGCAATATGGGCTTCTACATCCTTGTGAAGCTTACGAAGTGTGTCTTTGTGCTTGAGTAGGATCTCCCGAAAAGGCGGATTTCCCTCCAGGTCGTAAAGGAGCTTGTCCAGTTTTCCGACGATGTCGAAGAAAGAGGGCTCTTTTTCTAACCATGCTTGTTTAAGATAACTCAACCCACGGGAAATATTCGGGTGGTCCGACGCCATATCCTTTTTATAGTAGGGCGTAACGCGGACTTCCAGTTGCATGAATTTGCTCATGTGCTTTGTTCTCCTTTCGGTCTCCGAAAAAAATAAAACAGTTATTAGAAGGCATTTCAAAATCTTCCGGTTTGCACCAATGAAGGGTGTTTGCT
>JAHECI010000323.1 GCA_024641825.1 Desulfobacterales bacterium
TGATCACTCCGGCTTCGACCAATGAAAAGGTCACCGAACGCGGACTTAAATACATGTTCCGCATGTGCGGAAGGGATGACGATCAGGCGGTGACGGCGGGAAAATTCATCAAGGAATTTTTGAAAGCCAAGACCGTTTATATCGTGGACGATAAGACGACTTATTCCCAGGGATTGGCTGAAAACGTCGCCAAAAAATGCAAAGAACTGGGCGTTAAAGTATTGGTGCATGATCATGTCAACCAGGGAGACAAGGACTTTTCCGCTGTGCTGACCAAGATCAAGGCTGCCAAGCCGGATCTTTTTTATATGAGCCTGCAAAATTCGTCCTCCGGCAGTCTGATGGCCATTCAGGCCAAACGTTTCGGCTTGAAAATGCCCATTTTGACACAGGATGCTGTTTATCACCCGCAATTTATTACCATTGCCAAAAAGGCTACCAAAGGCGTGTACTTTACCTTTGGTTATGTGGACAAAACAAAAGATTCCTACAAGAAGTATTCAGCCAAATACACGGAAATGTTCGGCAAGCCCGGCGCATATTCGGGTTATGCCTATGACGGTGCTTATGTTCTGCTGACAGCAATTAAAAAGGCCCAATCGACGGATCCGGCTAAAATAAAGGCCGAAATCATGAAGATGAATTTTGACGGCGCCTCCAAGACGATCAAGTTTTTCCCCAACGGAGATTCCTCTTCCAATTACATCATCCAGATTGTAAAGGGTGATGAGTTCGTGCCTTACTGGAATCCGGAAACCGGAAAACTCTACAAATAATAAACAGGGTGCTCCCCGGATTGATTCGGGGAGCATTTTTGTAGACACTCAGACGATGCATGCAAAAGTTTAAAGTGCCTAAAGTGATCTAAAGTGATCTAAAATGATCTAAAGTGCCTATTACAAGTGCCTAAAGTTTGAAGTGATCTAAAGTGCCTAAAGTTGAGGTAGCGCTAACGCGCTGTCATTAAAATATAATTGGCTGAAAATTCCTTAACCCTGGCCCAGACCGATCACCAATGCTTTGTACTCAAAAAATTACGTTTGGAAATGGTTCATAGATCAGATCAAGATATGAGCAATAACCACCAGGGCGGGCTTTAGCTCACTTTAGGCACTTCAAATTTCACACTTTTGGACGTCAGCTTATACAGGCCAGTGCCCAGAAAAAAATACGTCATCGTATTTATGAATTAGAGCAATAAGTTTTATGGAATTTTTCCTTCAGCAGTTGATAAACGGGATAACGCTGGGCGGGATATATGCCCTCATAGCCCTGGGATATACCATGGTTTACGGCATTATTCAGCTCATCAATTTTGCGCATGGTGAGTTTTTTGCTGCCGGTGGCTATATGGGAGTCATTCTTTTAAGCTATCTGGCCGCACATGGATATATGACGACTCATCCGTGGTTGTGTTTGGGCGGAGCCCTTGTGCTGACCATGATCTATTGTGCAGCCCTGGCCATGGCTGTTGAAAAAGTGGCGTACAAGCCGTTGCGATATGCCTCCAGACTTTCGGTACTCCTGAGCGCGCTGGGGATGTCGATTTTTTTGCAAAACGGGCTGATGCTGACCCAGGGAGTTTACGATAAGCCGTATCCGTCATCGTTGGGCCAGGGCGGTTTTAATTTCGGCATGATTACCTTGAGCTACCTCCAGATTCTAATCGTCGTCGTTACCGTGGTCCTTTTGGTGGGATTAAATGCCCTGGTTTTTAAAACCCGTATCGGCAAGGCCATGCGAGCGACCGCCCAGGACAAAGTGATGTCCTCTTTGGTCGGCATCAACAGCAACAAGATTATCAGTCTGACATTTGCCCTGGGAGCCGGTCTGGCCGCCGCAGCAGGTGTCATGGTCGGACTCTATTATGGTTCGGTTCGTTACGATATGGGATTTATTCCCGGGATTAAAGCCTTTGCCGCGGCAGTTTTAGGGGGTATCGGCAATATTACCGGAGCGATGTTGGGCGGACTGATTATCGGTATGGTAGAAATATTTGGTGCCGGCTACATTTCCGGGCAATACAAGGACGTTTTCGCTTTTATCATTTTGATCGCGGTGCTCTATTTTATGCCGACCGGCATAATGGGCGAGAATATCGATGATACACGAGTCTAAAAAAATCTGGAAAAATTATGCCATCGGGTTGATCTGGTTTTTTGTGCTTCTTTGGCCGCTGCTGGGCATTCATAAAGACGGCTCTTTAACCATCGGTCGGGCCTTCAATGTCTGGCTGTATGTTCTGGCCGGTACTTTTATATGTCTAAGCCTGTATTCGCTGCACAAAAACGACATTTTGAAATGGGCTGGTTCGCCGATGGCAAAAGCAAAAGATCGTGTGACGGCAGCTGCCGGGGCTTTGCCGAATTGGTTCTGGGTGCTATCGATGCTGACAGGAGCAGTTTTGTTGCCTTTGTTTTCTCATCGTTATGCTCAGGATGTGGCCATCAACGTCCTGATCTATGTAACCCTCGGACTTGGGCTGAATATTGTTGTGGGGCTGGCCGGAATGCTGGATCTGGGATATATCGCCTTTTACGGCGTCGGTGCCTATACCTATGCCCTGCTGAACCTCCAATACGGGATGTCGTTTTGGGTTGCGCTCCCATTTTCCGCTTTTTTTGCCTGTTTATCCGGATGTATCATCGGCTATCCGACCCTCAGGATGCGAGGTGACTATCTGGCCATCGTCACCCTGGGATTTGGAGAAATCGTTCGCATTATCCTTAACAACTGGATGGAATTGACCAACGGTCCCAACGGGTTATTGGGAATCAAACCTCCGGGAATTTACTACCCCAGTTTTGCCCATGGTTTCAGTTTAGAGTTTTTATATCTAAAAAAGCTTTATCTTTTGTATTATGTTATTTTGTTCATTTGTATCTTTACCATTGTTGCCGTGTATCGGTTGAACTTTTCACGAATCGGAAGGGCCTGGGAGGCGATCCGGGAAGATGAAACCGTTGCGGAGCTTATGGGCGTTAATACGTTCCGATTAAAACTTTTGGCGTATGCCATGGGGGCAATTTTCGGGGGTCTTGCAGGCGCCTTTTTTTCCGCCAGGATGAGATTTGTGAGCCCGGAAAGCTTCAGCTTTTTAGAGTCGGCGATGGTTCTGTCCATGGTCGTTTTAGGCGGCATGGCTTCCATCCCGGGGATCATACTGGGCGCCTTTGCTTTGATTGTTTTGCCGGAGGTTTTTCGCGAAGTCGAGTTGTATCGGATGCTGGCTTTTGGAGCGGCCATGACCCTGATGATGCTGTTTCGGCCTGAAGGTCTTATCCCCGCCAAACGGGTCGGAACCCGATCAGAAGAGCGGGGGGGCTAAGTGGTGGAGCAGCCGATTCTCGAACTTAAAAATGTCTCTTCTAACTATGGCAACATCAAGGCACTGAAAGGGATTTCCCTCAAGGTTTTTCCCGGCGAAATTGTGACCATCATCGGGGCCAACGGCGCCGGCAAGACCACAACGCTGATGACCATTTGCGGGATCGTCCCTTTGAGGGAAGGGGAAATTTACTATAGAGGACAGCCGATTCACGGCCGTGCGGCAGATACGCTGCCGGCTTTGGGTCTTTGCCAGGTGCCGGAAGGGCGGCGAATATTCCCCAGGCTCGCCGTGGAAGAAAACCTGGAAATGGGGGCTTTTTTTCGCAAGGATCAGGATGACATCCGGAAAGATATGGCCTATGTCTACAGCCTTTTTCCGGTTTTAAAAGAGCGGCGCAAACAGCATGGCGGAACCCTTTCCGGAGGTGAGCAGCAGATGCTGGCCATCGGTCGCGCCTTGATGAGCAGACCCAAGGTTCTGCTTTTGGATGAACCGTCTTTGGGTCTGGCACCGCTTATTGTGCAGAAGATTTTTGAGATTATTGATGATATCAATAAAAGGAATCGAACGACCATTTTGCTGGTTGAGCAGAATGCCAATATCGCTTTACAAACAGCAAAAAGAGGGTATGTATTGGAAACCGGCAGTATCGTCATGGAGGACGATGCCAAGGTTTTGATGAACGATCCCCGGATCAGAAAAGCCTATCTGGGAGAGTAG
>JAHECI010000039.1 GCA_024641825.1 Desulfobacterales bacterium
TTCGGCCATCACCACATGCCCGAGATATTCAAGGTTTACCTGGTGACATATTCCCGAGTTGGGAGGTACCACCTTTAGATTGTCGAAGCTTTTCTGGGCCCATTTCAAAAGTGCGTATCGTTCCCCGTTCCGTTCGTATTCTTTTTCTACATTCTTTTCTAAAGAATCTGCTGAGCCGTAGGAGTCCACCTGAACGGAGTGATCGACAATCAGGTCCACCGGAACCAGGGGATTGATTTTCATCGGATCTCCCCCGAGGTCTTTTACAGCGTCCCGCATGGCGGCCAGATCCACCACCGCAGGCACGCCGGTGAAATCCTGCATCAGGACCCTTGCGGGGTGATAGGGTATTTCCACGGGCCGGTCATACTGCTTTTGCCAGCGGGCGATGTTGATCAGATCTTCTTTTTTAACCGTCCGTCCGTCAAGTTTTCTTAGGAGATTTTCCACCAGAATTTTTATGGAAAAAGGAAGTTTTTTAATGTCAGCGATCCCTTTTTGTTCCAGAAGCGTGATATCTGAGATGGTGTATTCTTTGCCCTTAACGTTTATCTGCCTTATAAAATCTTTCTTATCCATAACTCCTTTTCTCCAATGCCAGCATTCAATATGTTAAAATTTAATAAGTTAAATGTTTAAAACAGCCGGTTCAAACAGGCTTCAGATCTGATGGAACTCAATTATACTTGAAGCGATATTATTTTCAAGAGATTATAGGGGCGCTCTCAGAGCAACCGCATTTGAATCCCAATAGAGAGAACGCTCCACAACGGCGCATATCTCTTTCCAACCGACTGGAACTTGTGCTCGAGCACCCGTAAGCCCGCGCCGTGCCATAGCTATAAAGAACATTTCGTCCATAAAAAATCCGATGGATTTTTAAATTATAATTTCATTCGGCTCGGTCCAACGGGTGCTAAAGCCCTTCAAACAGCCCGTCGTTTTCCAAGAGAAACACGCCGTCGCTCCGCTGCAAGGAAATTGAATGAATTAATCATGGGGGAGTCCTGAACTCAGGCGTCAATCGATCCGGCTCAGGTAAATCCCGAACCTGCGGTGCAGGTGTAGCAGTGGTCGGCTGTGGCGATATGACTGTGGGGCTGTGGCGGGCCTGACATTTCAGAGACGTGGATTTTATGTCCTCCCATGAACAGGTCCCTGGCAAGATTGAAATCACAATCGTAAAGATAACCGTCCCAGGAGACCGAAACCAGGGACCGGCACATCAAACCGTCCACCGAACACGGATTGAAACTCGAATAAAGCTTTTCCATATATTTGTCCAAATTGTTCGTCTCCACCAGCCACTGGCGGAACCTGCCCAGGGGCACATTGGCAAAATTAAACAGGTTGTTGAAAACAATCCCCCATTTTCTTTTCAGGACCTGTCGGAATCGCTTTTCTGTTTGGGCCTGATTGGGCGGGAGAAACGCGCCGGTGGGGTTGGATACCAGGTTCAGCTCCAGGCCGGAACCCTCGCGGCCGTATCCCATGGCATTCAGCTTTTTAAGGGCATCGATGGTTATTTGAAAAATACGACTCCCTCTTTGTGAATCGGTTTGGGTTTCATTCAAGGAAGGAAAAGAGGCCACGATGACGACACGATGCGCTTTCAACAATTCAATAAGATATTCCCTTCCACCGTCGTTTAAGGCTGACAGGTTGGATCGCAGCATGATTCTGGGGGCCAGAGAAAAGACTTCTTCGATCAGCATACCGATATTCGGGTTCAGCTCAGGTGCACCCCCGGTAATATCGATGGTTTCAAACTTGCCGCTTTGGGCGTACGATATGACTTCCCGGGTGGTTTCTGCATCCATATTTTCTTTGCGACCGGGCCCGGCATCCAGATGACAGTGCCGGCAGGTCTGGTTGCACAGCATGCCGAGATTGACCTGCAACGTATGGGTGTTGTTCCGGTTTAATTGGAGGCCATGGCGGGACAGTGTTTGGCTGAAAAGCGCAATACCGCCATGTTCTTTTGATGAAACCTTTTTGCTATCTTCCGATGATATATCTGATACGTACTCGTTTAACATTTATCCAACCGCATGGTGTCTGTTTTACATGGACATTTTTTCAGCGATGTTGCGCATCTGAACGCCGTGAACCAGGGATGCACCGCCTCGGATGGCCGTGGCAACGTGGACGGCTTCGGTCATTTCAGCCAGGTTGGATCCTTTTTCCAAGCAGTCTTGTGTATACGCGTCGATGCAGTATGGACACTGAACGGTATGGGCCACCGCAAGAGCGATGAGGGATTTTTCCCGCTCTGTAAGTTCGCCTTCTGCAAATACCGCACCGTAATACTCAAAAAACTTCTGGGCCAACTTGGGTGAATCTTTTCCGATGTCTTCAAACTTCGGCAGATCTTCAGGTTTGTAGTATGTTTCCATCCTCAGTATATCCTTTCGATTAGATTTTTCAAAGCGTATAATACCCTAATTGAGCGACAGTATGGATTCTCTCTGTATTTCGTGTATCTCCGGATCGATCATTCCTTCGATTGCGTATCACAGGTTTCAGGACCGCAGGCCCGCCCTTTAAGATTGAAAAAGAATTTTAGTCCTTTCTTAATTTTTTCCGAGAAAATTTTGGGCGTGAAGAATGTTCCGGCGACCTTTTTATTGATCTCTCCGATGGTGGGGTAGGGATGTACGGCCGCCGCCAGCGTAGAGAGTTTTACCTTTCCATTTAAAACCGCCACCCATTCGCTGATCAGGTCTCCTGCACGGGGGCCCAAGATCTGAACGCCGATGGGCTTTTCTTTTTCATCCAAAATCATTTTGATTCTGCCGATCCTTTCACCTTCTGCGAGGCTGCGATCATTGTCTTTAAACGCTTCCACCCAGACCGAACAATCGATCCCGGCAGCTCTGGCGGTTTTTTCGTTCATTCCGATACTCGACAGTTCGGGATCGGTATAGGTGCACCACGGCAAATAGGTGTAATCGGTTTTTCGGGGAAGATGGAAAATTGCATTGCTGACGATAATTCCCCCTTCGTATCCGGCCGCATGGGTAAATAGAAAGCCGCCGCTGACATCTCCTGCGGCATAGATATGCTTGTGATTGGTTCTCAACCGGTTGTCGACCACAATACCGGTTCTGTCCTCTTTTACACCGATGTCTTCGAGGCCCATGACATGGGTGTTGGGTGTTCTACCCACCGCAACCAGGAGGGTTTCTGCCTTAAAACGAACGGTCCTGCCGTCCGGATCTTTGAGGGTCACTTCCTTTTCCCTGCCCAGGTCTTTGACGGCTTCAATCGAAGAATTTAAATGAAATACGACACCTTCGGATTCCATGACACGTTGAATCGTGTCGGCCATGTCTTTGTCCTCTTTGGCCAGAATCTGATCGCCCCGGTCAACAATAGAGACTTTGGTTCCCAGACGGTTAAATGCCTGTCCCATTTCGCTTCCGATGGGACCACCGCCCAAAATGATCATCGATTTCGGCAAATGATCCAAGTAAAAAATTTCTTTGTTGGTGATATAATCGGTTTTATCCAGGCCGGGGATGGGGGGAACAAAAGGGGAAGATCCGGTGGCAATCACCCAGTTCTTGGCCGAATACGTTTTTCCGTTTAGACGAACCGCATGTTCATCGATAAACTTTGCATTTCCGAATTCCACTTTTGCGCCCAGACGGCAGAATCTTTCTTCGGAATCATGCTTTTGTATGACGTCTATCACGGATTTGATTCTTTTGGACACATTTTTAAAATCGACCGGCGGCACTTTTATTTGAGGAAGACCGTAATTTTCGGCGTTTTTCATCATGTGGTAAACATGGGCCGTTTTAATCAGCGTTTTGCTGGGAACGCAGCCGAAATGAAGGCAATCGCCGCCGAGTTCCTTCTCCTTCTCGATGAGGAGTGTTTTGGCCCCCAGCTGGGCGGACCCGGAGGTGACGGTCAGGCCGGCCGCTCCGCCGCCGATGACGCCGATATCATATTCATAACTGCCCATGGTCGACCCCTTTTATTGCGTTCAAAAAATCGGTTTTTTCCCGGCTCAGGATGCATAAATCGAGCATTTTCGAACCGCCATAGCCGCTTCCTGTAAGGCTTCGGAAAACGTCGGATGGCCGTGAACGGTTCGGGCGATGTCTTCGGAGCTTGCATTGAATTCAACGGCCAGAACACATTCCGCTATCATGTCGGCCGCCCGGGGGCCGATGATGTGCACACCCAAAATTCGATCGGTTTTAGAGTGGGCGATGAGTTTGACAAAGCCGTCCTTTTCTCCCATACATCGGGCGCGTCCTGCCCCGGAGAATGGATAAGTCCCCACACAGTAAGTAATGTTGCGTTCTTTGACCTGCTCTTCGGTAAGGCCGACGCTGGCAACTTCGGGCCAGGTATAAACCACTGCCGGAATGGCATCATAGTTCACTTCACCGGGAAGCCCCGCGATGCACTCCACTGCAGCGATGCCTTCTGCCGAGGCCTTATGGGCCAGCATGGGGCCGGGAATAAGATCTCCGATGGCATAGACGGATGGAATGTTGGTGCGATAGGCCTCGTCCACCAGAACATGTCCGGTGCTAGAATCGGTTTTAATGCCGATCTCTTCCAGACCGAGGTTCCGGGTCAAGGGCCGTCTTCCCACAGAGACCAGAAGACGATCACAGGATAACGCTTCTTTTTTATCGCCGTTTTCCAACGTCATTCGGACCTTGTTTTTTGAAATTTTGGCTCCGGAAACCCGGGTGTTGAGACGAATTTCCAGTCCCTGCTTTCTCAGGATACGGTCCAGAGTCCGACCCACCTGGCCGTCCATGGTGGAGGCGATTTGAGGCAGCATTTCAACCACGGTTACCTTTGAACCCAGGCGCAGCCACACCGATCCCAGTTCAAGACCGATATAGCCGCCGCCCACAACACCCAGATGTCTGGGAACAGCCTTAAATTCAAGGGCTTCGGTGGAAGTGACGATATGCTTTCCGTCGAACTCGAGGCCCGGAACCTGGACCGGCGTGCTTCCGGTGGCCAGTATCATCGATTTTGCCTCCAGGGTCCGGGTATTTTTTCCGCCGGAAGCGCCGGTATCTTTTCGAACTTCGACACGATCTTCTCCGGCAAGGCGGGCGGTGCCGTGGAACACTTTGATGGAATTTCCTTCCAGAAGCTTTCGGACATTTCCGGTGAGTTCCTCAACCACCTGATCTTTCCGGGCCATCATGGCGGGAAGATCAAAGTTCAGCCTGCCGGTTTTAATGCCGTGTTCGGCAAAGTGATCTTTTGCCAGATGATAGTATTCACTGGAGTCGAGGAGGGCCTTACTGGGGATGCAGCCAACATTCAGACACACGCCGCCCAACCGGCTCTCCTTTTCAACGCAGGCCGTTTTCAGCCCTAGCTGGGCTGCGCGAACTGCCGCCACATATCCTCCCGGCCCGCTTCCGATAACGATAAGGTCGTAGATCTCTTTTTTCGCCATTTTATATCTCCATCATGATTAATTCCGGATTTTCGATACATTCTTTGATCTTTACCAGAAATCTGACTGCTTCTCTACCATCCACGATGCGGTGGTCGTAGCTTAACGCCACATACATCATGGACCGAATTTGGATTTCGTCATCGACAACCACGGGCCGCTTTTCAATTTTGTGCATTCCCAAAATGCCGCTTTGGGGCGTATTCAATATGGGGGTGCTGAGCAGAGATCCAAATACACCGCCGTTGGTGATGGTAAATGTGCCGCCCTCAAGGTCGGCCAGTTCCAGACGATTGTTTTTAATTTTGTCGACATAGTCGACAATGGCCTTTTCCAATTCGGCGGAACTCAAAACGTCGGCATGACGGATGACCGGAACCACCAGCCCCCGGCCCGTACCGATGGCGATGCCGATATGGTGATAATTGTGAAAAACGATCTCGTTTCCTTCGACAAATGCGTTGATTTCGGGAAATTCTTTAAGGGCTTCAATGCTGGCTTTGATAAAGAAAGACATAAATCCCAGGGAAACCCCGTACTTTTCTTTAAAGGGTTCCTTGAACAGTGCCCGCATGGCCATGGTTCGACTCATATCGATTTCGTTGAAGGTTGTGAGCATGGCGGTATTCTGTTTGGCTTCCAAAAGGCGGGATGCAATCCGTTGACGGATGGGGCTCATGGGCTTACGGGTAACGTCTTCTGCCGGGGGCGGGGTCGGTTGGGCGGATATTTCACGCCCAACAACGCCAACATCCTTCATCCCCGGAGCACCTGTCGGGGTCTGTTCCAGATACACGAGGACATCGCCCTTGGTAATCCGGTTTCCGGGACCCGTTCCGGCAATGGCGGTAACATCGATGTTTCTTTCAGCCACCAGACGTCGGACGGCGGGGGAGAGGACTTGCCGGACATCGGGCGGTTCCGGTTCCATGGGGGCTTCTTCGGGTGCCTCTTCAGCCACAGGCACCGCCGTTTCTTTCGGTTCCACCGGCGGTGCCGGCGGCATTTTTTCTTCTTTGGGCGGCTCCGGTTCCGGTGGGGGAGCAGGTGCCGCTTCGGTATCGAGGGTTCCGACCACGGCACCAATACCCACCGTCTCACCTTCGGATATGAGGATTTTTAAAACCCCTGATGCTTCAGCCACGATCTCCAGGGTTACCTTGTCGGTTTCCACCACAAAGAGGGGCTCATCTTTGCGAACGTTGTCACCGTCCTTTTTATACCATTCCACTAGAACTGCTTCCTGAACCGATTCCCCCACGCTCGGAATTTTAATCTCAAGTTTCATAGATGCTCCTTTATTTAATCTTGAACAATTCTGGTCCTCTGGGCCTCCGGCTCGTTGAGCCTACGCCTCGGAGCGCCATGCCTGTCCCGTATTGCGGGAGTCAGAGTTCCCCGGCGCTGCCTTGGAGTTTTGTGTCTTAAATCATAAATCCCAAGGACCAAATTACAAATAAATCTCAAATTCCAAACCGTTTCAAAACGATTGTTTCTTTTGTTTGGGATTTTGAATTTCGGTCAGCCGACTTCGCCATAGTAGCCTTTTGGCTACGACGGCTGAATTGTTATTTGTTTGTTTTTTGGGATTTGTTATTTGGAATTTCAATTCATACGGCTCCCTTCGATTCCTCTGAATGGGCGTTACAAGGCTTTGGTCAATTATCCCTCGGATTCTGCAGGACCCAGAGCGGTGTCTATTATTGCGGCCTGTTCTTTACGGTAGATATTGGGAAAACCGGTGGCCGGGCTGGACGCGGATTTTCTGCCGACATATTCGAAGGATTTTCCGGTTAATTTTTCAAGACGAGGCCGCACAAAAGACCATCCGCCCATATTCTCGGGTTCTTCCTGGACCCAGATGTACTTTTTGGCCTGCTTGTATGTCTGAAGGGCGGTTTTCAATTGCGTTTCCGGGAAAGGATAGAATTGTTCAATACGAACAATGGCGGCATCCGAATTTTTTATTTTCCGGCGTCTTTGAAGTAATTCATAAAATATCTTTCCGCTGCAAAAAAGGATGCGACGGACCGATTTTAATCGGTCCGGGTCGTCAACAACTTCCCGAAACGATCCTGAAGTCATATCTTTTAAATTTGACACCGCCAGCGGATGACGCAAGAGGCTCTTGGGTGCCATAAGAATCAGTGGTTTTCGAAAATTACGTTTAGCCTGTCGGCGGATCAGGTGGAAGTACTGGGCGGGTGTGGTGAGGTTGCACACCTGAATGTTGTTCCCGGCACACAACTGAAGAAAACGCTCCAGGCGGGCGCTGGAATGTTCCGGTCCCAATCCTTCCCATCCATGGGGAAGCAGGAGAACCAGTCCGCTGAGTCGCTGCCATTTGGATTCTCCGCTGGCAATATAAAGATCGATAATCGACTGTGCGTTGTTGGCAAAATCGCCGAACTGTGCTTCCCAGATGACGAGCCCTAACGGTTGCGCCATGGAAAAACCGTATTCGAATCCCATGATGCCGGTTTCCGAAAGCATGCTGTCATACACAGAAAAGGGGGCCTGGCGTTTTCCGAGGGTGTTAAGGGGGATATATTCTTCACCGGTCTGGGTGTCGAAGAGAACGCTGTGGCGCTGGCTGAACGTGCCCCGGCCGCTGTCCTGCCCGCTTAAACGGATGGGGTGACCTTCTGTCAGCAAAGATCCGAAGGCCAGAGCTTCTGCATTGGCCCAGTCGATGCTCTCTTTTGTTTCAACGCCCTTGAGGCGATTTTCCAGCAGGCGGATTAATTTGGTGTTCAAAGAAAAATCAGACGGGACGGTGTTAAGTTTACGGGCAAGGGATGTGAGTTTTTTGGAAGAGACGCCGGTTTCCAAAGGATCATGGGCGTAATTCCCGTGAAAATTTTTCCAGTTTTCATAATAACGGGATTGGGGAAAAACGCAGACACTTCCCCGAACCGCCTCAAACGCTTCTTCCAGATCTTTGTTTATATTTTCTGCCAAGGCATCCAAATTTTCCGGTGTGGTAAGACCTTGTTCAAGCATCTGCTGAGCGTAAACTTCGTTCAGAGGGCGTCGCCCTCGAATCCGTTCATACATCAACGGTTGGGTGAAATAGGGCTCGTCTCCCTCGTTGTGTCCATATCGCCGGTAGCAGATCACATCGATGACAACGTCCTTGTTAAAGGTTTTTCGGTACTCGGCGGCCAGCCGGACAACGTGAACAGCGGCTTCCGGATTTTCGCCGTGAACATGAAAGATCGGGACCATCAGCATTTTGGCCACATCGGTGGCGTAGCGGGTGGAACGTGCGTTTTCAGGGAGTGTGGTATATCCGATCTGATTGTTGATGACCAGATGGAGGGTTCCCCCGGTTTTATAACCGGTTAACTGGGACATGTTTAGGGTTTCGGCAACAACGCCCTGTCCGGCAAAAGCGGCATCGCCATGAACGAGAAGCGGTAAAACAGCGGTCCTGTTGAGGTCTCCCAGAATGTCCTGGCGGGCCCTTACAAATCCCTGAACCACCGGATCGACGGACTCCAGGTGACTCGGATTGTTGACCAGAAACATACGTAACGATGCGTCCTGGGGTGTTTTAATATCTGCCATAAAGCCGTTGTGATACTTCACATCGCCGGCGCCGAAAGTGTCTTCGGGATCGTAACAGCTTTCGAATTCACTGAAAATTTCTTCGTAGGATTTGTTCAGTATGTGGGTCTGAACATTTAAACGTCCTCGATGGGCCATGCCGAGAATAATTTCCCGGCAATGGTTCATGCCGGACCAGCTGACAAGCGCATCGAACATGGGAATGATCGCTTCCGCACCTTCAATGGAAAAGCGCGTCTGGCCCAGATATTTTTTGTGGAGAAACTGTTCAAAAAGGGCGGCCTGATAAAGCTTTTCCATGATCCTGAGCTTGTCTTCGGACGTCAGATCAGGACGGTTTTGCCGGGGTTCCATGCGGTCCTGGAGCCATCGGCGTTCATCAGGGTCCTGGAGATGCATGAATTCCACTCCGATGGAGCGGCAGTAAGTTTCTTTGAGGATCCGGACGATATCCTTTAGTGACGCCCGCGGGGTATTGGTCAGGCTTTCAGCATAAAATTGCGAGTCCAGATCTTCTACGGTTAAATTAAATGCTGAAAGGTTTAGCAGCGGATGATCGGTGGGGCAGGCAGTCAGGGGATCGAGGCAGGCGAGAAAATGTCCCACATGGCGATATCGGTTTATAAGGGCATCCACACGGGCTTGACGTAAAACATGATCCTCGTCGCAAACGTCCGGGGTCTTGCGTTCCATGGCACCGGCCATCTCGAAGCCCTCAAAGAAAAACTGCCAGTCCCGGGAAACCGCCTTGGGATCGGCTTTCCATATCTTGTATTGAGCATCGATATAGTCTTTGCTCAAGGTCTCAGGTATATCCATGGTGTTGCTCCTCGAACCATTTCACGATTAATTTAGAGATCTTCAAGCGATGTTCAGGGTTGCTGAACATATGATCGGCATCCGGTATAATGGCCAGCTTTGTATTTATGGGGTTCCATTCCTGAGCCAGATACGCATCTTCCACCGGAACGATTTCGTCGTGATCACCGTGGACCACCATCAGCGGAACTTGTAAGGTTTTAATGGTTTCCGACAGATTATATTCCTCGGCGTCGGCGAAAAAGGTCGTTGAGAGTTGAAGTGGACGTCCCCGGCTGGTGAAGAAAACCCTTCCGGTGTCCTGAAGTTCCTTGAGCTGGCGTTTGTTGAAAAAATGGGTGGCATTTAACCCGGATAAACGCCCTGCCAGCGCGCATACCGCCTTAACGCGGTTCATTTCGGCAGCTGTGAGAATAGCGATAACAGCACCCATGCTGTGCCCTGCAAGGCCGATCCATTCGGCGCCTTTTTCAGTGATTAGGTCCATGGATTTTTGAAACTCAGCGATCTGTTTGGAGTAGGTGGACGCCGCAAAATCGCCTTGGCTCTGGCCATTGCCCGAAAAGTCGAACCTTAACGCAATGAACCCTGCCTCCGCCAGATCACTGCAGACATGACGGATAATTCGGGTGTGACGGGAACAGGTGAAACAATGACCGAAGACCACGCCGCCACCCTTGGGTTCATCAGGTAGATGGAGCGTTCCTGCAAGTTTTTCTTCCTGATGATTATAAAAATGGACCGGCTGTTCCATGAAAAGAACTTAGGGGCTTGGCCCCGATTGGAAAATTGGAATACTCAAACAATGAAACCATGGGCTTGGGGACGGTGGCGTAAAGATTTACTAACAACAATCATCGAGATGAATGGATTTAAAAATCAATTTGCCACCACCCCGCCATACCATTGTTCCTTTTCTGGGCAAAATTGGGAACCAAAAAAACTTACAGCGTCATTTGGCGGTATCAATCCGGGATGTTGGTTTGGGTATAGCGCTAAGGTGCCGGATTTCGATCGGGGGCTTAGTCCCCCTGTTCCGCCATATAGTCATCATAATGACCTTCTAAAAAGAGTTTGTGTTTTGCTTCTTCCTGGCAGAGCACCTTGAGGAGTTTAATCTGTTCGGCATTGTCGGTTTTTTTCTGAAGTTCATTGTACATTTTTAAGGCCTGTTCTTCCCGTTTCATGGCCAGTCGCAGGATGTCTGTATAGCTCATTCCATCCTCATATTTCATGTCGATCATATAATCGCTGCGCTTCATATCCGGAATCCACTTGAACTTGTATTCCTCTACAACCGCCTGATTATTTTCCATATTTTTAAGCATGTTTTCATGCTTTTTTTCTTCTGCAGCCATTTCTTTCAACGCATCTTTTACACCTGAAAAAGAAGTTTGCCCAGCGAGGTCGGTATAAAAGGCCGCAGCTTCTTTTTCTTTTTCTATCGCAAATTCAATCAGTTCCTCAAAAGATTCAAAACTCATAACATCCTCCTCTAATTTTTTCCCCGATTAAAATTATCAGTTGCTGAAATTGGGTTAACGTATCATGGAATTTCCATCCGCGGGAGGCGGAATGGAAAGGTATTTTTTAAGACTTGAATCTGCATCTCGGACATGGAATGATCTGTCAAAAATCCGTATAGGCTTAAAAAGTGAATTTAAAAAAAGTTGTAACAAGAGATCTGAATTTTATCAACTTAATTTGTGTCCAATATAACGTTCCGGATGGGCACGAATTAATTCTCTGCACAGGTGCCGACATTCTTTTAAAAATGTTAAAATAGAGATATCAGTCTTTATCGATTTTTTCAACCCATTACTCCAACACTTCATCACGCCATCATAGCGGCTGGCAGAGCGATAGACTTCACCTCTCCGGGCGCACCAACGCCGGGTCCTTCCCCGTGTGGCGGGACCTAAGATGGGCCCGGATTCTTTACTTTTGGTGAACGACTTCTCCGTTTGTTTTTTCGAGGAAGACGTCAACATTCCGCGGGGAGGATCCGGGTGCTACTCGCTGGGCGCATAGTAGCATCTTTTGGGAGATGTTACCTTTCCCTGTTTTTTCAGTCCGCTGATGATCTTTGAAACCGCCTTGCTTTCTTCTCCGATCATTTCGGCCACTTCACCGGGCCTCACCGGTTTTCCCGCTTTTTTCATGGCATCGAGCACTTTCTTCTCCATTTTTTCCTCCGAATATTTTTATGATATTAATGCGTAAGGGTCTTTTTTAGCCATTCTTTTATTTTACCTTCAATGGCATAAACGCCTTTGATGTTGCCGTTAACTTCGATATAGCGTTTTTTCAACGCTTTGGGCATTTCAATTTGTGCCAGTTCTTCGGCATCCTCGGAATTTCTCCGTATCAGGTAGATCACCGGTGATTTTCCCCAGGTATTTACAACAAAATAATGGGCGGTATCCTCTTTGGACCTGATGACATAATTGCCTCCGGCCCAGTTGTTTCCCCATTCAAGATAAAGCCTAACCGCTTCCTCCGGAGTCATGTCCCAATCTATGGCATTTAAAAGAGCCATGTTATTTTTTATATCGTCTAATCCCATCATAGAATTTCTCCTTTTTGAAATATTGTGCTTAAAACGCTAACCTATGTAATTAGCAAGTTACATGCCACGATCTTTTTTAGCCGGGGAAAGCCTTTTCCTGCCATGGAAATCATCGATTATTTGTTATTTGAAGATGAATTTGTTAAGGTGTTGTGCAGCTACCTGAGTCCAGATGATGGATCGTGTCCGGTGATAAACCCATAACCATCCAAGATAAAACCTAAATCGAGTTTTGAATCGGTTTCAAGTTCAATTGGAAACAAAGATCGTCCAAAATAGATCAGGCTTTGATTTTTTTTGTTAAAGATAAAACCATCGATTAAAAAGAGGGTTCCATGGTTGTATTGTGAGACATCTTTGTCTCATGATGAATTTTGAAACACCAACGTACCTTGATGGGGAAACGGAACCGTTTATGTCAACAAAATATAGCGCAAAGCCGTCCGGACAACGTTTTTCAATAAAAGACGGTCTTAAGTTTCTCGCTGCAGCGGGATTGCTGGCATGGTTTATGTTCACCAGCGCCGGCCAGTTGCATTACAACTGGCAATGGTACCGGGTGCCAAAGTATCTTTTCACCGTTGTAAACGGTTCATTTATATCCGGACCGCTCCTTGAAGGCGTATGGGTGACCTTGAGAATCACCGCGGTGAGTCTGGTCCTGTCTTGCATATTCGGCCTGGTGACGGCGTTGTTCCGGCTGTCGGAGTCTTTTGCCGCCAGAACTCTGGCGCGTTTTTACCTGGAGCTCGTTCGAAACACACCGCTTCTCGTACAGATTTTTTTTATTTATTTCGTGGTTTCCCCGGTACTGGGGATCGGTCGGTTCTTTTCAGCGATACTTGCCCTGAGCCTTTTCGAAGGGGCATATGCATCGGAGATCTTCCGGGCCGGAATCGTTTCCATCCACAAAGAACAGTGGGAAGCGGCCCACAGTATCGGTCTCAATACCCTGAATACGTACCGGCATATCATACTTCCCCAGGCCGTCCGTAGAATGCTGCCCCCCCTTGCCAGCCAGGCCATATCGCTGATTAAGGACTCCGCCCTTGTAAGCACCATCGCAATTTATGATCTGACCATGCAGGGGCAAAGGATTATCGCGGAAACATATATGGTTTTTGAGCTGTGGTTTACCATCGCCGCCATCTATTTGTTTATGACGGCAGCGGTATCTGTCGGGATTAATATTATGGAAAAGCGCCTGGCCATTGAAATGTAAGACCCCATTCCGGACGAGCCTCTGCTGCAAACGGTATTGTCGACACCCGGGACAGGAAGGAACCCATAAATTTTGCCACAAAAGGAACTGAAATTATCCTTGAAAAACGGATACAAAAAGGAGAATAAAAATGAAAACCTTCTCATCATTTCTAAAAACACTGGTGGCAATCACGGCCATAATGGTCCTAACTGCATGCGGCAATGATTCCACCGCCACCAACCAGCTAAAAGGTCGGGAGAGTACCATCGAGCAGATTCAAAAGCGCGGCGTTCTCCGTGTGGGGATGTCTACGTTTGTGCCATGGGCAATGAAAGACAAAACCGGAGAACTCATCGGTTTTGAGATCGATGTTGCAAAGCGGCTGGCCAAAGATACCGGTGTCGAAGTCGAGTTCGTTCCCACCAAATGGTCCGGGATCATTCCGGCGCTGATAACCGGTAAATTCGATGTCATTATCGGCGGTATGGGAATCATCCCCAGCAGAAATCTGAAGGTCAACTTCAGTATTCCATACGACCATACCGGAATGTCCATCGTCGCCCATAAAAAGCTTGCCGCCGGCTTTAGCCGACTGGAAGATTTTGACCGTTCCGATGTGGTGGTTGCCGCCAGGTTGGGGTCCACCGCCGTAACCGCCGCCAAGAAATACATACCCAAAGCTCAGCTGCGTCTGTTCGACGATGAATCCCAGGCATATCAGGAACTTGTCAATGGGAATGTCCATGCGGTTGTGGGATCTGCGCCGACCCCTGAATTCCAGGCCATTAAATACCCGGAAAAGCTTTTTCTGCCCCTGGAAAAAACGTTCACCAGTGAGCCCATTGGATTCGCCGTGCGAAAAGGTGATTTTGACACCTTGAATTACTTCAACAATTGGATCCGTTATGTGGAATCCGAAGGATGGTTCAAAGACCGGAAAAACTACTGGTTCCGGACAAAAGACTGGGAAAAAATGATCAAATAAAAAAACCCGCCTCGGGTTTATTGGGTGGAATTGGAAAAATGAAGAGGTTGAGCTAAAACAATGAGCGCATTTCCCGCAGATTGCCGGAGCATGGAACCCTTTGAAAGTCCTGAAAACTAAAATTACCCGTCTGGACATGCTGATATTCTTTATTCTGGCTGCTTTCTGTGTCTGGATTTCGTATCGAATCACCGTTAAAGTTCATTACAATTGGAACTGGGGGGTGATGCCCCAGTATCTGTTTAGATTTGATGCGGCAGGGGGCAGGTGGGTGGCGGGTCTGATTGTCCAGGGTGTGTTGATTACCCTACGGCTCAGTATATATTCCATCGTCGTTGCCATGGTCATCGGAACGGTGATGGGCCTTTTCCGTACCAGTCGGAGCCCTTTCAGGCGAATGGTCGGCTGGAGTTATGTTGAAATTATTCGCAATATCCCCATCCTGGTCTGGATATTCATTTTTTATTTTTTTATCAGTGATCAGTTTATACAGGTCATCGGCCTCGACGATTCGGCAGGATCAACATCGTCATTCACCAGGGATTGGGTCTCTTTTTTATTTATTTCTCCCGCACGATTCCCGGCATTTTTGTCCGGCCTGCTGGCCCTGGGTATTTATGAAGGGGCCTATATAACAGAGATCGTCAGAGCCGGCATTCAATCCATTGATAGAGGACAATGGGAAGCCGCTTCAGCTTTAGGATTTTCAAGATATGAGCAGCTTCGCCACATTATTTT
>JAHECI010000324.1 GCA_024641825.1 Desulfobacterales bacterium
AAGGCGGCTGAAAAAGAGACCTCCCGAATATTAGAAGATGCAAAATTGAGATCTGAAACATTGCTCAAAGAGGCCAATCTGGAGGTTAAAGACCGGCTTTTCAAAATGAAAAGCGAGTTCGATGCTGAAACCCAAGACACTCGATCTGAATTGAAAAAGAAAGAAAAAAGGTTGATGCAAAAAGAGGAAAATATCGAACGCAAACTCGAGCAGTTCGAACGTCGGGAGCGGGATATTTTACGGAAAGAAAAGAAGTGTATCAGACAAGAGGAAGAGGTCGAGCAAAAGGAGAAAAAATACGACGAACTCATTGAAGAACAGAAGCGGCAGCTCGAAAAGATATCCGGTTTAACAGCGGATCAGGCCAAGGAGCTTCTCATCAGAGCCATGGAGAACGAGGCGCGTTATGAAAGCGCCAAAATATTAAAAAGGATAGAGAATGAAACAAAAGAGGAGGCGGATAAAAAAGCTGCTGAGATAATTTCCACTGCGATCCAGCGATACGCCGGTGATTTTGTTGCCGAGCGAACGGTGTCGGTGGTTCAGCTCCCCAATGATGAAATGAAGGGAAGAATCATCGGGAGGGAAGGTCGAAATATCCGTGCGTTGGAGGCGGCAACAGGGATCGATCTAATTATTGATGATACCCCCGAGGCCGTTATTTTGTCAGGTTTTAATCCGGTTCGACGTGAAGTTGCCAGGCTTTCGCTGATCCGCTTGATAGCCGACGGTCGAATCCATCCGGCCCGTATCGAGGATGTGGTCAAGAAAGTCGAAAAAGAAGTTGATTCGACGATCAAAGAAGCTGGAGAACAGGCGGCCTTTGATTTGGGCGTTCATGGTATCCATAACGAACTCATTAAATATATCGGGCGGTTAAAATTTCGAACCAGTTATGCTCAGAATGTGTTGCAACATTCCGTGGAGGTTGGGGTGTTGTGTGGTATTATGGCGTCTGAATTGGGTCTGAACCCTAAACTGGCAAAACGCATGGGATTGCTGCATGATATCGGAAAGGCCATTGATCACGAAGTTGAAGGGCAACACGCTATCATCGGCTCCAAGTTGGCGAAAAAATTTGGTGAAACTCCTAAAATTGTGCATGCCATTGCCGCCCATCATGAAGATGTACCGCCGGATTCGGTGTATGATTTGCTGATACAAGCTGCAGACGCATTGTCGGGGGCCCGGCCGGGGGCGCGTAAAGAATTGCTTGAAAACTATATAAAAAGATTGGAAGACCTCGAAAGCATTGCAAATTCATTTAAAGGAGTTGCAAACACCTATGCAATCCAAGCCGGGAGAGAACTCAGGGTTATTGTGGAAAGCGGGGTTATTTCCGATGAACAGGCAACCCTTCTCAGCAGAGATGTTGCTAAAAAAATTGAAGAGTCGTTAACCTTTCCAGGTCAAATCAAAGTCATGGTGATTCGTGAGACCCGGGCGGTTGAGTATGCAAACAAATAAGTTTGATGACTTGTAAAAAGTCTGATTTTAATCGCTTCGCAAGCAAGTTTAGGATTCATGACGCGTCTGGCTTAATTGCAAGAACTCGGGCTAACGCCCTCAAACACCTTGCAATTTTTAACGCCAGACCCATCATGAATCTTTCTCCAAAATTGCTCGATGTCGCTCACAAAAGACTTTTTACGAAACCGTCAAGTTTGCATTGCCTAAATGATTTTTTCCGGATAAGAAGGGCTCTTCACCACGAATAACAAGCACCAAAAAAACTAAACATTTAATTCAAAAATAGGAAAGAGAAAAGAGGATCCGGGAAACAGCAGAAGAGCGCCAATAAAAACAAATATTTTAAAAAAAGAACGTAAGAAGGTGAAGAGGGTAAGAAGGTTGGCATGTTTTAGAGCCCCCGATCTTCTGATTTTCTAACCTTCTTAACTTCCTGTATCCCGCGACTTTCTCATCTTCTAATTACATTGGCGTCCATTTGCGATTATCTATTTTTTAATTCCAATTTCCTAAGAGGATTACCCTATGGCGAACTTAATCGATGTCCTTAAAGAACGGGGATTTATAGAGCAGACCACCCACGAGCAAGAACTGAAAGATTATCTCGAAGCCGAACAGGCCACCTGTTATATCGGTTTTGACCCAACAGCATCCAGTCTCCATGTGGGAAGCTTGGTCCCGATCATGTCCCTGGCCCACGTGCAAAGACACGGACATCGACCGATAGCCCTTGTGGGAGGCGGTACCGGCCTGGTGGGGGACCCGAGTGGAAAGACCGAGATGCGAAAATTGCTGACCGCCGAGATGGTTGAGGAAAATGCCGTTGGCATCAAAAAACAGCTTTCCCGATTTCTCGATTTCACAGAGGAAAAGGCCCTGATGTTGAACAATGCCGATTGGTTGACCAAGCTGGAATATATTCCGTTTTTAAGAGATTTTGGCCGACATTTCTCAGTGAATCGAATGATAAAGGCTGAAAGCTATAAAATGCGTCTTGAATCCGAAGAGGGGCTCAATTTTATTGAATTTAACTATATGCTTTTGCAAGCATATGATTTTTTGGAGCTTTATGATCATCACGCATGCAGATTGCAGATGGGCGGAAGCGATCAATGGGGCAATATTGTCGCTGGAATTGAATTGATTCGAAGGGTTCGTCAAGAAACTGCATTCGGTATTACCTTTCCGTTGATAACCACCAGTACCGGTGCTAAGATGGGTAAAACCGCAGAAGGCGCTGTGTGGCTTGATCCGGATAAAACGTCTCCCTATGAATATTATCAATATTGGATAAACACGGACGATCGGGATGTGGTCAAATTTATGGCCCTTTTTACGTTTTTACCCATAAAAGAGATCCGGACCCTGGAAAAATTGAGCGGGGCCGACTTAAACAGCGCAAAGGTCATATTGGCCTTCGAAGTCACGCAGATTGCACATGGAAGGGAGGAAGCCCTCAACGCATATCGTGCTGCGGAAAACATGTTTGGCCCTCGGGTTGTTCCCAAAGAGATCCTGCCGTCAAGTTCGGTTCCAAGAAACGGAGCTGAAGTTGATAATGCCCAAGGGCGGTTGGAGGGTGTTTTGCCGGCCGTGGAAATTGATTCGACCCCACAGTCAACCATAGAACTATACCGGTTCAAAGAGGGAATCCCGGCCTTCAAACTCTATCAGATGGTGGGCCTTGCAAGCTCGGGAAGTGCCGCCAGAAGGCTCATTGAGCAGGGAGGGGCCTATGTTAACGGCCGGCGGATAGAATTGTTTGACGACCTGTTAACCGAGGGAGATATTGTTGATCAGGAAATACTGTTAAGGGCCGGAAAAAAAAGGTATCATAAAATAAAAATAATCGAAAATAATGCTTGACAAAGATGGCGATTAATTTTAAAAGTATCGTTTCCGTCTGAGATTAAACAGATTGAAATCTTGGTTCAAATCAGCGGAAAAAAGTTTAAAAAAAACATTGACAAATTAGATTAAAATATTATAATAAATCTGCCAATTGTTTTTTGTTAATTCAAGCAAAAGTCGTTATCTCTAACGACACTCTTGATCTTTGAAAACTAAATAGTGACAGCTTGTGAGTTAGGTCTCATAGTTAATAGATTGCACCTGCATAAAATCAGTTGCAATTGTCGATTTAATTGGAGAGTTTGATCCTGGCTCAGAATGAACGCTGGCGGCGTGCTTAACACATGCAAGTCGCACGAGAACTCTTCTGCTTGCAGAAGATAGTAAAGTGGCGCACGGGTGAGTAACGCGTGGGTAATCTACCTCCGAATTGGGGATAACCCGCCGAAAGGCGAGCTAATACCGGATAATATCCTTTAAACATATGTTTTTTGGATCAAAGGTGGCCTCTATATATAAGCTACTGTTTGGAGACGAGCCCGCGTACCATTAGCTTGTTGGTAGGGTAATGGCCTACCAAGGCTACGATGGTTAGCTGGTCTGAGAGGATGATCAGCCACACTGGAACTGACACACGGTCCAGACTCCTACGGGAGGCAGCAGTGAGGAATTTTGCGCAATGGGGGAAACCCTGACGCAGCAACGC
>JAHECI010000325.1 GCA_024641825.1 Desulfobacterales bacterium
AACACATAACTAGTGAGCGAGGTGAGTTATTTCCGGGCGAATGAGAAAATACCGAATTATTAAATTGAGTCGCTGGGTTAAACCGAATGTTCGTTTTTTCAGCGCATATAAATGCACTGCAAAAAGTGCATCGACGCACAGAAAACTGTGCGGCTTGTGTGCGGATCGTAAGTTCATCGAATATGAAATTTTTCAATTATCAGGCGCTGCATGGGTCAAAAACAGGCCTGGCCCGCTTCTCCGCCCAGCTGTCCGCAGGCGGCCATGAGATCTTTTCCCTTTGTTGTCCGCTTCTGGATATTGACCCGTTTCTCTATCAAGAGGTCCCGGAAGGTTTCCGTCTCTTTTGCGGTGGGGGGGCGGTAGAGCGAATTTGTGCCCGGATTAAATGGAATAAGATTCACTTTTGCGGGCAGCAGAGCAAGGTATTGTGCCAGTTCCAAAACATGTTCCGACCGGTCGTTGACCCCCGGAATCTGCACATAGGCAATCATGAATGTGTCTTTTTTCTTCAACGGATACCCAAGCAGTAATTTTCTGAGTTTGTCCATGGGAAAGGCCCTGTTGACCGGCATAAGCTCGGAGCGCAAACGATCATTGGAGGCGTTCAAAGAGATCGCCAGTTTGACATGCGGCATGCCGTCAGCGGCAAACTTTTTGAGGCCTGCTTCCAGCCCGGCGGTCGATACCGTAATACGTCGCCGGGCAATATCCAGACCCCGCTGGTCGCTGACAACATCGATCGATTGTATGACATTATCATAATTGTCAAACGGTTCACCCATTCCCATGAAAACAATGTTACGCACATCGGATCCGAAATTTTTGCGGGCGGCATACACCTGCCCCACAATTTCCTGGACGGTAAGGTTACGCGAAAGCCCTTCTTTGGCGGTTTCGCAGAACCGGCACCCCATACGGCACCCGGCCTGAGTGGATACGCAAACGGTTTTGTGCCGTACCATGGAAATGACAACCGATTCCACCGATAGGCCGTCAGAAAACCGCGTTACGAACTTGACAACCCCTTCCTGCTCTTTTTTTCTGACCACCCGGCCGGTTTCCGTCTCGACCGCCCGGCAAAATAGAGAGGCAAACTCCCCGGAAGCGGCCATATCCTGCGAAGCGGCCATATCAGTATTCATCCGGCCGTAAAGCTGGCGGAAAATGGCCGTGGCATGATATTCACCTTTTCCGTATTTGCGGGCGAGTTCTTCGACCAGGTTCTCGTATGTCAACTCAAATATCTTCATCGCTAATTTATCTGTATATGGTGAATTCACCAAAAATAATACATTTTATTTGTGATACGGTGATTCCTTAGCCCGCATATTGTATAAAATTTTTCGTCGCAATATTGCAATGTATAAGCGCCTTTGCATTGCGTAAGAGCAATACCACCTCCAGCACCTATTCTGTCACAAGACAACCCATCATTTCATAACTGTTTGCTTTTTATTCATTCCAAAGCCATAGGTTTTTATCTACATGTCCTTTGTTATCAAAGTAAATAGGGGACATCCGGTCAGAATGCCAGGGCTCTTTCCCTGCAATAATGAGCCTGCCTCTCTTGGACCACCCTGGCGCTTGCCAGGTAGTCGTCAAAACCCATGGCCCGGTCAATGGCGCCTTTCGGGGTGAGTTCCACGATACGGTTGGACACGGTAGAGACGAACTGGCGGTCGTTGGAAGCGAAGAGAATCACCTCGGGAAAGACCATGAGTCCTTCGTTGAGGGAGGTGATGGCCTCCAGATCCAGGTGGTTGGTGGGCTCGTCCAGCAGAAGCACATTGGCGCCGGTCAGCATCATGCGGGCGAGCATGCAGCGCACCTTCTCCCCGCCGGAAAGAACCCCGGTTTTTTTCATGGCCTCTTCTCCGGAGAAGAGCATGCGGCCGAGGAAACTTCGGGCAAAGTTTATCCCCTCATCCGGAGCGTATTGCAGCAACCACTGGACAAGGGGTATATCGGTCTCGAAGAAGCGGCTGTTCTCCTTGGAGAAGCAGGCGGTGGTGACGGTCTGGCCCCATCGGAAGCTTCCGGAGTCCGGCTCCATCTCCCCTGCCAGGATCTGGAACAGGGCGGTTTTGGCCAGGCTGTTGTCTCCGACAAAGGCGATCTTGTCCCCGGCGTTCACCACCATGCTGAAGTTGTTGAGAACCTTCTGGCCATCGATGGTTTTGGTAAGATTTTCGATCTCAAGAATTACGGTCCCGCAGGCACGCTCCGGCTTGAAGACGATCCAGGGGTATTTTCGTGACGAGACCGGCAGCTCATCCAGGGTAATCTTTTCCAGGAGTTTTTTCCGGGAAGTGGCCTGTTTGGCTTTGGAGGCGTTGGAGCTGAAGCGCTGGATAAAGGCGGTTAACTCCTGGGCTTTTTCCGTGGCTTTCTTGTTTTGGTTCTGTTTCTGCTTCTGGATCAGGCGGCTCGCCTGGCACCAGAAGTCGTAGTTGCCCACAAAAACCTGGATCTGGCCGTAGTCGATATCGGCAATGTGGGTACAGACATGGTTGAGGAAGTGGCGGTCATGGGATACCACGATCACGGTATTCTGAAAACGGGCCAGGAAATCTTCCAGCCAGGCAATGGACTTGTGGTCCAGGTGGTTGGTGGGTTCGTCAAGAAGCAGGACATCTGGGTTGCCGAAGAGGGCCTGGGCGAGAAGCACGCGGACCTTGTCGCTCCCTTCCAGTTCTTTCATCTTAAGGTGGAGCAGCTTTTCGGGAATGCCCAGGCCATTGAGGAGAACCGCCGCTTCGGACTCGGCTTCGTAGCCATTTATCTCGGCGAATGCCGCCTCCAGTTCACCGGATCGGATGCCGTCCTCTTCGGTGAACTCCGCCTTGGAGTAGATGGCGTCCCGTTCCATCGTGAGGGTATAGAGCAGTTCGTGCCCCATGATCACCGTATTGATGACGGTTTCCTCGTCGTAGGCAAACTGGTCCTGCTTCAGGACGGCGATACGCTCGCCGAGCCCCACGCTCACCGTCCCCTTGTCGAATTCGATCTCCCCGGAAAGGATCTTAAGGAAGGTCGATTTGCCGGCACCGTTGGCGCCGATAAGACCGTAACAGTTACCGGGGGTGAACTTGATATTAACATCTTTAAACAAAACACGCTTGCCATAGGCAAGCGCCACGTTGGATGCGCTGATCATAAGGTGTTCCTCATATGTGTGCCGCTGAAAGGCAAGCCCCTCAAGGCGGCGCTGCACATTCCGGTATCAAGGGGCCCGCAACGCGTCCGCCCATTGGGGCTCCGCAACCTGTGCCCCGGAAAGCAGGGAAAAAGTGACGTGGCGTCGACAGGTTACGAGTCTACCGATATACCGGAATGCAGGTTTGAACAATAAAAAACCACGGGTCATTCCAGCCCGTGGTTCGTGAAAACGCACCTTATAGCCTATCGGACTTAAGTCCGCAATCAAAAAAGATGTTTTGGAGGCCCAAAGTGGTCGTTTAAGATACTTTTTCAATAATATCGGTCAGGTAGTGTCTGTCCACAAATCGGCAATTTTGTTCAAGGTCATGGAAGGTGAAAATTTTAACCCCTTGTCCCGGGAGCATTCATAGGATAGGCCATTAAAAATGGCTCTTTGGTCACGGTCTTGTCAGGCGGTTTCTTCTTTGAATATGTTCATTGCCGCCAATATCCATTTTAAAGGTTCCAATATAACCAAAATTGAACAAATAGAATATGTTGCCCCTGATTTGCCATAAAACAATGGCTATGGCCCAAAATGAAATAAAAAGGGTTAAGGGGGCTCTGAGGTTTTTTAACGCATGACCCCATTTTTTTAGGAATTATCTAACTTCTGATATCCATTTAATAATCTCATCTGCTGCGTCAATTGGCGCTTTCTTATGGTTGGTAGATGGCTCGTAAAACCGGGTCTTAGCATTTGGAGGGAACAAATCAAACATCGGGATATTGACCTTTTTTAACCCCTCGTAATCATCTTTTGCCACTATCCATAGAATTGGGACATTGGCACTTATACGTTGAGCAGATTTCTTTGAA
>JAHECI010000326.1 GCA_024641825.1 Desulfobacterales bacterium
CGAACCAAAGAAAAATAAAAAAGCAAACACCAGCCATGCGGTGAGTTTGTACTTCATGGATTTATCTCCCATTCCGGTTACGGGGTAACCTTGATGACCTCGAAAAAAGTCAAAATCTCACACCAAGCCGCAACGGCCGCAAAGTTAACTGATTAATATTAAATGATTTTTTCTTGGCGTTCTTGGCAACTTTGCGAGAAAATATCGTTTTTACGAAACCATCAACCTTAATCGATGGCAAAAAAGATGACGTACTAGAATAAAGAGTTAAAAGCAATAGACTAAAGGCAGGCCTGTTGTTTATGTCTACGTATCGGGTCATTTCAGTGACTTAGCAGTGACGGAGGCCGCGGCTCCCGCAGGCTTTTTGCGGAATAACGCGGAGGGGGCGGGAATGCCCCCGCTGCTAAGTCACTGAAATGACCCGACACATAGACACCGGAGTGAAGCGGGGGAGTGCGCCCCCTGAATCCGGTCGTTTCCCAGCGTCGGAATCAATCCATGACCCCGTACTTTTTGAGCTTCTTGTGCAGGGTTTTCCGGGTAATGCCAAGGCGCCTTGCCGCTTCGCTTTTATTGCCGTCCGTGGCCTCCAGCATGCGCAGAACTGCGGCCTTTTCAACCGCCTCCAAAGGCAGGTCCTTCTCGTTTCCGTCCAACATCGGCACGGCTTCAGCCGGAGGGCGGGAGCCATTCTGCGCGATGGCAAAATCCTGCACATCGAGATAATCCGTTCGGGTCAGCACAACCCCCCTTTCAACGGCGTTCATGAGTTCACGGACATTGCCGGGCCAGTCATACCGTATCAGGCGATCCATGGCCCCGGGGGTGAACCCCTTTATCTCTTTATTGTTCTTTGCGGAAAACATCCCGAGAAAATGCTGGGCCAACAAAGGAATGTCTTCTCTCCGCTCACTCAAGGGTGGAATTTCCAGACTGACAACGTTCAACCGATAGAACAGATCCTCACGGAACAACCCTTTACTTTTCAGATCGATCAGGTCTCTGTTGGTGGCGGCGATGACCCGGACATCCACCTTGAGAACTTCTTCACCCCCCACCCGGGTCAATTCTCTCTCCTGGAGCACCCGCAGCAATTTGACCTGCATGGTCAGCGACATTTCACTCACCTCGTCGAGGAAAAGGCTCCCGTGGTGTGCCTGAATAAAACGCCCTTCTTTTCTACGGTCTGCGCCGGTGAATGCCCCTTTTTCATGCCCGAAAAGCTCCGATTCCAGGAGCGTTTCCGTAATGGCGGCACAATTGATCTTGACAAAGGGCCCGTCTTTTCGGGGGCTGTTGTAATGGATCACCCCTGCAATCAATTCCTTCCCCGTACCGGATGCTCCGGTGATCATTACCGTGGCTTCGGACGGTGCCACATGGGCCACTGTTTCCATCAGGCTCACCATGGCAGGGCTTCGACCCACAATATTCTGCATGTCAAAATGCTTTCCGAGATTTTCCTTGAGAATGCGGTTTTCCTCTTTCAGGCGGGTGTGCTCCATGGCCCGTTCTATGGTCAGTCGAAGTTTGTCGAAATCGAGGGGTTTTGTGAGATAATCGTAGGCCCCTTTTTTCAGAGCATCCACCGCCGTTTCAACCGATGAATAGGCAGTCATGATGGTTACCGGTATGGCCGGGTTGAAGGATTTTATCTCTTCGAGGGCTTCAAGGCCGCTGATCTTCAGCATTCTGACATCCATCAGGACCAGATCAAAAGGACGCTCCTGAACCGCTTCGATGGCGGTGGAACCGTCATCCGCCTCCACAATATCATATCCCCAGCCCCCGATAAGGGTGCGCAACATGGTGCGATGGGTGCGGTCGTCATCAACGATCAATAGGGTTTTTTTATGTTTCATGGCGCATCTCTTTTCTATATTCAGTTGGGCAATACGATGTGAACGGTGGTCCCCTGCCCCAATCGGCTCTCCACCTTTATCTCCCCGCCGTGAGCCTCTACGATATTGTGAACGATGGCCAATCCCAAACCGGTGCCGGATGCTTTGGTGGTAAAGTAGGGATCGAAAACATGTGCAAGATCGTTTTCGTCGATGCCGGCGCCGGTATCCGAAACCCGGATCTCAATGCCGTCCTTTTTAACCTCTTTTTCCAGTACGACGGTCATGGTTCCTTCATGGTCCATGGATTCGATAGCGTTCAGATACAGATTCAGAAGGACCTGGTTGATCCTGTCGGGATCGAAAAACGCCGTGTCTATTTCAGGATCAAAGCGGGTTTTGATGTCGATGTTCGCTTCTGTTGCCTGTCGTTCGATGAGTTTGAGAGAATCCTTTAAAAAGGCTTCGACGGGGATCGATTTTCTCGATATTTTTATGGGCCGGGCAAACTCATGAAGCTGGCCCACCACCCGGTTCAACCGGTCGACTTCCTGAATCATGAGGTTGGAGATCTGTTGGTTTTCCGGCACGTCATGGTATCTTTCCTTGAAATAGGTGGCAAACCCCTTGATGGAACTTAAGGGGTTGCGTATCTCATGGGAAACACCGGCGGCAAGTCTTCCCACAGAGGCAAGACGCTGGCTCCGTGCAATCTCTTTTCTCAAAGAACGGACTTCGCTGAGATCCTTGAACAGGAGCACATCCCCGAGAAACGTTCCGTTTTCGTCGCTCAGCGGTGTCGCGCTGATTTCAAGGGGGATCATCCCCCCTTCGCCAACGGCACAATCCATCTCCTTTTCAACAACCCCTTTTTCCATATCCAGGTCTTTGAGCATCTGCCACAAATCCTCGGGCAGGACGTCCGCTGCATTTTCCCCCATGACCGCTTCGGCGGAAATACCCAGAATCGTTCCGGCCACATGGTTGAGGGAGGTAATTCTTTTTTGGTCGTCGGTGGCCACCAGGCCGATGGGCATGTGCTCCACCAGGTTGTCGGAAAAGGCTTTTATTCTGGAGAGGGACATCCGTGTCGCCCGGTAACTCTGGGCCAAAAATAAGAGAATGATCCCGGCAAATCCAACCAAAAGGAGGATAATGCCCATGATAACGGCATGCCGGGTATCGGTCCGGACGGCCTCGTCGATGGACGTCATGTCGAGCCCCACGAAGATGATCGGCGTGGGCGGCGGGACGTCCATTCGTTCATCCATCCCCCGTTGAAACCACAGATGCATCATCATGCGGCCGGGCCCCATGCTAAAGCTACGTTCCTGGGGCAGGAATCTGCTGAACACTTCAAATATTTTCTTCCCGCCGGGGGTGGAGACGATGCGCCACTGAACCGTTTTAAGATTCGAAATCCTTTTAAGATCCAACCCTTTGCCATGGTATTTTCCCAAATGCTTGGGGTTGTCGTGGGCAAGTATCCTGCCGTCTACATCGGTGACCAAAAGATATAGAATGTCGGGCTGCTGGGCTGTCTCGGCAAGGAGTCTCTGGAGCTGGAATTCGTTTCGGCTCATTCCCAGTCCTGTCCGTGTCCCTGCCTCGAAAGACCGGATCAGGGCAGCCCCCTTTTCCAGCAAAAGGCGGGTGTTGTTCTGATTCTGGCGGTGGATGTTCTGGACGGTGATAAAGGCAAAAATCGGAAACAGAACCACCACGGCGCCGATAAATATCCACGGCGGCACACCGGCCCAAAATCTGTTATGTTTAATTTTATTCGGCATAACGGTACGCACTAATGCAAATCTGATGCCATTGTCAATGTTTCCCAACCTCCCCCTGTTGGATACAGGTTTTTTCCGCGACAGATCGGTTCCAGGGTCAGGGTTCAACGTTCAAGGGTTACCCCAGATTGAAACAGCCCAACATATTGATCAAAATACAAAATGCCTGCCACAACCTATCCGGTGGTACGGCTTTAAATCCACCATGGGGCCGTATCCCAGCCATGGGAGTTGTTCGTGGTTTTTCCAGCCCAGAAGAACCTCTCGATCTGGTTTTTTTAATTCAGGAATCTGGATCCACATGGATATTATTTACCCATCGAGACCCTTTTGTAGGGGGACCTGGGTACTTAGTATCCACCAACTGGTTTCCAATGGCAAGGAAAAA
>JAHECI010000040.1:0-11983 GCA_024641825.1 Desulfobacterales bacterium
ACGGCCGCTCCGGCGCGTATCCCTTTTCGAGCCATTTGGGCGGACTGCTCAACCCGTGACTGGCGGAGAATACGCCGGTAGATCTCTTCAATGTAATCCGGATCGAGTCCTGCTTCAATCCCCTGGTTGCGTCGGTGAGAGATCAAGTTTTCTTCCCGGGCCGGATGATAGACAGGGATGTTGTAGGTTTTCTTTAGTGCTACCACGCGTTCGACTTCCGTCTGGCGTTCCGCAAGCAGAGAAACGATTTTCTGATCAATGGCATCGAGTCCCTGCCTTAAGCTCGCGAGTTTTTGCTCAACGTTGTGGCCGGAAGATTTTTCACTGGGGGATGGGGGTCGTTTTGGGTCTTGATTTTTCATAATTTTTTTTGGATTTGCCTGATTTTCGATAATTTTGTGAAATGGTTCTTTTCGGAGCCATTTTTTTTAAAACAGTGTTCAGTCCTTATGGATTAGATTCAAAAAAAACGCGTTAATTTCAAAAGGTCATGGTTTATATCATTTTTACAAGGCATTTGGCAAGAGCGAATGGCCGACTAGTAAGGGCAAACACATTTGAAACCCAATAGAGAGAGAACGCTCCACGACGGCGCATATCTCTTTCCAACCGACTGGAACTTGTGCTGAAGCACCCGTAAGCCCGAGCCGTGCCAGAGTTATAAAGACATTTCGTCAATAAAATATCCGATGGATGTTTTAAATCATAATTTCATTCGGCTCGGCCTAACGCGTGCTAAAGCCCTTCAAACAGCCATTCGGTTTCCAAGAGAAACACGCCGTCGCTTCACTGTGCCGAAATCAAATGCGTTTACCCTGGTCCACCAGTTCGACCGATGCGCAACCCAGCTATGTGGGTGAATCGATGCATCAAAATGTGAACTTATCTTTGAGCGGGCGCAAAGTAAAATTTCAGGTTATGCTTGCCTTTGTTATTGAATCAGAGTAAATATCAAGCGAAAAATATTTAACCGCAACATTGTTTTAGATATGTTTATGAAACCGATTCGAATAATTTTTTTTGTGATAGGCGTTCTCTTTTTATGGGCCTGCGTGCCGAAAATGGCTCCGGTAAGGCTTGATCCTGGGGATGCACTATTTTCGAGGGCTGAAAAAATGCTTCAGGCAGAATCCTACCCGGAAGCCCTTGATGCTTACAGCGAGTTTCTCGAAAAATATCCGGACCGACCTCTGGCCGATGCAGCTTTGATGAAAATAGGGTCTGTATATGCCATTTTGGGGGACAATGAAAAAGCACGCAATGCCTATGAACGTCTCATGGCCGAGTATCCGGAAAGTATATTTGTTCCCGATGCCAGGATAGAAATACTGACCACATATTACCATCAGGGATACTATGAAGAGGTCATCGCACAAGCAGCGGACCTCATTGAAGTTCTCGTTTCAAGGGGTCAGTTTCTTAGAGTCTATGGGCTGTTGGGCGACACCTATATGGCCCTTGGCGCTCCAAAGGATGCCGTTTATTATTATATATTGGCCATCGGTCAAGCTGAAGCGCCGGAAAAGGAACCCCTTCTCATAACATTGAAAGATGCCCTCCGACACCTTGGCTCTGCAGATCTCGTTTCTCTGATAGCCCCCTTAAAAGATGATGTCCCAAAAGGCTACCTGATGTTTCAGCTCGGGCTGAACTATACCGAGGAAGAAAAATATAATGACGCGTTAACGGTTTTGTCGGCTTTTATAGAAAAATTTCCCGTTCACGAAAATGTTCCGCAGGCAAAAAATCTCTTGGCGTCAATTCATAAAAAATCCGTTTATAGTCGCTACACCATCGGATGTTTGCTGCCCTTAAGCGGTCCGTATAAAATTTACGGAAACCGGGCGTTAACGGCCGTTGAACTTGCTTTGAATCAATTTAGTGCCAATAACAGCGGGCCTTCTATCAAAGTCATCATTAAGGATACCGCATCTGATCCGGCCAAAGCCGAGATGGCTGTAAACGAACTGTATGATGAGAATGTTGCTGCGATTATCGGACCGTTTATTACCGCCGAATCTGCTGCCACAGCGGCACAGAATAAAGGAATCCCCATAATTACCCTAACGCAGAAAGACAATATCACCCGAATCGGTGACTATGTTTTTAGAAATTTTTTTACCCCCGGCAAGCAGGTTGAGACGCTGGTCTCTTTTGTTGTGGACACCCTTGGGGTCAAAAAGTTTGCAATTCTTTATCCGGATGAAAAATACGGTACAACGTTTATGAATCTTTTCTGGGACCAGGTAATCGCTCATGGGGGGAGCGTTGTCGGCGTTGAATCCTACAACCCGACGTATACCGATTTTGCCGATCCCATAAAAAAGCTCGTGGGACTTTATTATGAGGTGCCTGAAGATCTTAAAATTCCAGATTTAACGGCGGATGTGCAGAAAAACGATGAAACCGTAACCGGCAGCACCACAGATTCCCTGAAGGTGGCTCCTGCTGAAGACGATAAAAATATCGAATCCAAGGAGGATGAGAAACCCGAAGCCATTGTTGATTTTGATGCCATCTTTATTCCAGACGCTCCCACAAAAGCCGGCCTTGTAATTCCACAGCTTGCTTTTTATGATGTCAAAGATACCTATTTGTTGGGAACCAATTTGTGGCATTCAGACCGCTTAATTGCCATGGCACGGCAATATGTACAGGGTGCTGTCATACCCGATGGTTTCTTTGCCGAAGATGCCTCGGAGAATGTCAAAAATTTTGTCGGAATTTATCAGAAAGTGTTTGATCAGAAGCCGGGATTCATTGAGGCGGTTACCTATGATACGGCCATGATACTGTTTCAGATGGTCAGCCGGCCGGATATTCGATTTAGAAGCACACTAAAAAATGAGCTGGAAAGACTCACCGATTTTCAAGGGGTAACCGGCCTTACGTCTTTTGATACGGATGGGGAGGTTCGAAAACGGCTCTATCTTCTTCAAATAAAAGGCAATGGTTTTTCCCAGTTGGAGCATTGATCCCTCAAATAAATACCATTAAATTACCATTGAAACCATCGGGCTGGCGAGTCGGTCGGACCAAACATATGAATATTGTCTATAAAGCGTATAATTTTCTCCTTACCGGAATTTTTTTTATTTTTTTCCCGCCTTTTTGGTTGTATACGCGCCTAACCGGTCGCTACAGAGACGGTATAAACCAGCGTCTCGGATTTTATCCCAAATCGCTGGTGAATCGTATTTCGGGCGCCCCCAAAATATGGTTACATGCAGCTTCGGTGGGGGAGGTGAGCGCCGCAGTGGCGATCATTGAATCTCTGAAACGATTGGTACCCCATGGTGCCATAATTCTTTCAACCACAACAGAACATGGGCAGGCGTTGGCCAGAGATAAACTCCGATCAAAGGCAACGTGCCTTTATGCACCCATCGATTTCCTCGTTTCCGTGCGCAAAGCCCTTTCCACCATAAGGCCGGATATCCTGGTATGTCTTGAAACCGAGATCTGGCCAAACTGGTTGTTCGAAGCCCGCAGGATGGGTGTGCGGCTTGCACTGGTCAATGGCAGAATCTCCGTGCGCTCCATTAAAGGATACCTGAAAATTCGCTGTCTAATCCGGGAAGCCTTAAGACAGGTGGAATCTTTTAGTATGATTCGAGAGGAAGACGCACAGCGATTGATGATGCTGGGTGTCCCCCGGGAAAAGATTGTGGTCAACGGGAATGCAAAGTACGATCTTTTGCTACCCATGGCCGATATGTCCATTAAAGACAACATCGAGAAATTCTACAATTTAAATGGAAATGTTCCCGTTTTTGTTGCCGGTAGTACCCGGGGAACAGAGCATGAAATCGTTGTCGATGTGTATGGAAAAATTCTCGAAACTCTACCCGAAACCCTCCTTATCATCGCGCCGCGGCATTTGGAAAAAGTCCGCCACATAAAAGATATGGTGATACGGCGCGGGTTTTCATGCCAATTCAAAACCGATATTGACAAACCCGGGGGGATCCGGACGGCTTCGGTGGTGATTATGGACACCATCGGAGATTTGCAATCCACCTACAGCATCGCTTCAGTTGTATTTTGTGGGGGAAGCCTGGAACCTTTGGGCGGACAGAATATTCTTGAAGCAGCGGTGTGGGGCAAACCCGTATTTTACGGTCCGTCCATGGATGATTTTCTGGATGCCAAAGCACTTCTGGATAAAACCGGGGGCGGTATTCAGGTAAAAGACGGCCGGGAATTGGCGGAAAGAGCGCTGTATTATCTGACACATCCCGGTGAGGCCGATGCTGTTGGAAGATTGGCCAAAGAAGCCGTCATGTTGAACAAAGGGGCTGCCGACAAACATGCGGATGTCATATATCGATTGCTTAATCCGAATCTTTCATGAAGAATCCAGCCCGTTACGCCGCGACGTTTGCAACATTAGGGGAACTGGGTGGGGTCAATCGTTTTTCAACGAACCCTGACCGGTTGCGCCCAGGACACTCAACCACAATTTCCCTTTTGGATTGACCTGTTTTCGCTTTCCTGCCGAGGCACTCATGGGAATGTGCACAAAATGGTTGTTCCACCGGCCGATGAGGAGTTTTGTCTTGCCCGCCATGCCCGCATGAACCGCATCACGTCCCAGGAAACTGCAGAATACATTATCGTTGGCATTGGCAGGGAGGCTCCGGATCATATAACTGGGATCGATAAATTTTAAAGAGATATCGATGTTTTTTTCATTGAAATACGCCGATATGACATTTTTAAGAAAGCCTCCGATATCCTTGAGCCGGATGTTCCCGGATTCATCACGTTCGATTTTTTCGTCTTCAAGGAACTTCTGACCTGCACCTTCAGCCGCTACGATCACGGCATGTCCCCTTTGAGCCAGGCGTTTTTCAAGGGCGGCAAGAAAGCCGCTGGGCCCATTAAGGTCAAAGTCGACCTCGGGTATCAGCACAAAATTTACATCCTGTTGGGCCAGGGCGGCGGTGGCTGCGATGAAACCCGAATATCTTCCCATGAGTTTGATAAGACCGATTCCATTGGGGTATGCTGCGGATTCGTTGTGGGCACCCCGGATGGCCTGTGTGGCAACATCCACTGCAGTATCAAAGCCAAACGTACGTGAAACCATATAGATATCGTTGTCGATGGTTTTTGGAATTCCGACAATGCTGATCTTCAGGCCGCGATCCGTGATGGAATCTGCAATTTTGGTAGCCGCCACAAGGGTACCATCGCCGCCGACCATGAACAGGATGCCGATGTTCATCCTCTCGAGGGTGTCGACAATTTCGTCTATGGGTTGCGGGCCCCTCGAAGATCCGAGAATCGATCCTCCCATTTCGTGTATGTTGGCGACAGTTTCCGGTTTAAGTTCCATAATTTCATGTCGATATTTCGGAATAAACCCCTGAAGTCCGTATCTGAAGCCGAAAACATTTTTGACGCCGTAACCGTAGAAAAGCTCCAGAACGATGGCGCGAATGATGTCGTTTAACCCGGGACACAAACCGCCACAGGTAACCAACGCACACCGGAGCTTGCTCGGATCAAAGTATATTTTTTTTCTGGGGCCGGCCAGCTCAAAGGCATTGAAATTTTGACCTTTTTCAGCCATTTCAACCAGGTTTTTTAATTTGACATCCAAAACGACCTTGTCCGAATCGTCCACAAAACTTCGGCTGAGGGTGTTTTCTTCCCTCTGAATGGGCGATGGTATTTTGAGGGGGCCAAGGGTCTGTATTGTGGTATCGATGTCATCGAGTTTCATGACGTCCTCTTTTTTACGTGGTTCTATAGGTTGAACTGAAACAGCGAGTACGGTCCCTTCAGCAAGACTTCAGCAGGCTTTTTAATAACCCACCAGAGGCGGACAAGCGCCGGAGATGGGGATTTTTTTTACGATATAAGACAATGCAATCCACAAGTCCTCGGATGATCCCGATTAGGTCCCATTGAATTTGAATTCCCCTTTCCCTAAAATATCATGCAGGTGCAAAATTCCCCGAACCTTTCGGTTGGCGTCGGTGATGGGGAGCACCGTGATCTGGTATTGTTCCATCAAGTTCAAAGCATCATAGGCCGGAGAATCCAGATGGACGGTCCAGGGATCTTTTGTCATAACATCTTCGACGGTTAGATCGATAATTGGTTTGTTTTTGGCGATCAGGCGTCTTAAGTCGCCGTCGGTGATGATGCCGGCCAGGGTGCCGTCAGATTTGGTGACGAAGGTTACCCCCAACTCCAGGCGATCGATTTCCCGGACGGCGTCTCTCATGGTGGTGCCTTCAGGAACCTGGGGAACCGACTCGCCGGTTAACATGATGTCTTTTACCTTGCTCGAAAGCCGCTGGCCCAGAATCCCGCCGGGATGAATCTTTTTAAAATCAACCGAGTTAAAATGTTTTTTGTTGCTCAGAACAACGGCAAGGGCATCCCCCATGGCGAGAAGGGCCGTGGTGCTTGCCGTCGGGGCAAGGCCCAGGGAGCAAGCCTCCCGCTCTACGGCAACATCGATGACGATGTCACTATGTTTGGCCAGGGTCGAATTTTTATTTCCGGTAAAGGCAATGATGGTGCATCCGAATTTTCGGATACTCGGCACCAGGACATTGAGTTCCTCGGTTTCACCGCTGTTGGAGAGTGCAATAAATATATCATCCGAACCGACGATGCCGAGATCTCCATGCATGGCCTCGGCTGGATGTAAAAAGAGCGACCGTGTTCCTGTGCTGTTTAGCGTTGCGACAATTTTCCGGCCCACCAGTCCGGATTTGCCCATGCCGCTCAGGATTATACGGCCCTTGGATCGGCAGATGAGTTCCACCATTTTAGAAAAGTTGTCATCAATACGCTCCGCCAGTTTCAGAAGGCCTTCGGCCTCTATTTTTAAAACTTCAACAGCTTGCTTTATGAGCATCTGGGATATATCCTCTGTTATCGATAATTTGGTTTCCATCCAGAAATAGACCTTTTCCGAAAGATAGCTAATTATAATGGCTATCTGCGATATTTCAATTAACAATATTGAAAAAGATGTAAATTGTTAAATTTTCCATCAATCCACACCTGACAATTTTTCAATTTTTAAACAAAAAATCAACAGTTCTTTTGTTACGGTTTTATGTAAAATTTAGCCGTATTCAACAGCGCCAACCCTCGCCGACTTCTCCGGGCATCGATGCAGCGCGAAAAATTTTCTTTCAACCGGGGTTCAGGCCGCTTCGTTTTCCACATTTTCAGCGGGTAAAAATATTACAGTTTTTTATTGACAAGCGTTATTTGCCTGTTTATATTTCGTGAGCTTTTTCGACATGGATCCAAAAGGCCGGGAACGAAAGTCCCCAGGCCTTTTTTTTGATTTTTTTTTGAAAGGGGGTGATTCCAATGGTTTGTACAACAATTAGAGAAGGCTTTGACTGCCCTTTTATGACCGCAAAAGGGTGTTCATACAATGGCGGAATTTGTCACGAGACTGTAGAGAAGTGTGACGGCTGCAACCGAAGCGCTGAATTTTCTACCAAATGGTACTGCACAGCATGCCCTGACCCTTCGTTAAAATGGAAGAACGGGGACTGCAATTTCGCTTCCCATGTTACCAAAATTTCCTCTACATCGACGACGAAAATAAATCCGCTCAAAGCATCCAAGAGAGGAAACCGGTAATGTTGCTTTCTATTAGTCAATGAACCCCGCTCTATGATAGGGCGGGGTTTTTTTTGCCCGTCAATTCCGATCCGGACTTTCGGCACTTTTTATCTTCCTGATTTTCCAAACGCTTTTCGCTTGACATATTTTATGTGTAAACTATAAGATTTATTGTAATTTATATATATATTGTTAAAAAACGAATTCCAATTATTCCATATTCAAGGAGGTTAACGTTATGAACCCTATCGCTCAATCCCTTAATCAGATCATTGAAAAAGGAAATCCGTATCTCATGGAAATGTTGTCTGATGTGGGAAAAAATCTTTTTTTCCCTAAAGGGATCTTGAGTCAAAGCGCTGAGGCCAAGGAAAAAGCTCACAAGTTAAATGCCACCATCGGGATCGCTACTGAAAAGGGGAGAACCATGATTTTCCCATCGGTGATGGATTCCATTTGTGGTATCCGGCCTGCAGCGTCGCTAACCTATGCACCTTCTTTTGGGATTCCGGCGTTAAGAAAAATTTGGCTGGATTCCCTGTTTATAAAAAACCCGTCTCTTGCCGGAAAAAGCGTTAGCCTTCCGGTGGTCACATGTGGCATTACCCATTCCATAAGCACTTTCGCGGATGTCTGGTTAGACCCCGATGATGTGGTTGTTTTGCCGGATATGATGTGGGGAAACTACAACATGGCTCTGAACGTCAGAAAAGGGGCGGTCATAAAAAATTATCCCATGTTTTCGGAAAAAGGAGGGTTTAATCTCGCAGCCTTTGAGGAGACCATCAGAGCTGAAGCCAAAAAGCGTGATAAGATCTGTGTCTTATTGAATTTCCCAAACAATCCTACCGGTTATACTGTCTCGGTTGAAGAGGGGGAACGAATTGTCGAAATCCTTACTACGATCGCTGATGAAGGCACAAATGTCATTGCGGTTATGGATGACGCCTATTTCGGGCTTTTCTATGAAGACCAGACCATGAAAGAATCGCTTTTTGCATCCCTATGTGGCCGGCATCCCAGGCTCCTTGCCGTAAAACTCGATGGCGCTTCAAAGGAAAATTTTGTCTGGGGTTTGAGAGTCGGGTTTATAACCTACGGGTGTGTGATAGACGGCGACGACAAGGGGGTTTACGATGCACTGGAAAGAAAGACTGCCGGAAGTATCCGGGGGGCTATTTCCAATGCGTCCCATCTGGGTCAGACCATTGTACTGAAGTCCATGCAGGACGACAACTATACGGCGGAAAAAGAAGAAAAATTTAAAATACTTAAAGATAGGGCCATTCGCGTAAAAGAAGTTCTTTCGGATTCCAAATTCAAAGATGCCTGGGATGTGTATCCGTTTAATTCCGGTTATTTTATGTGTGTCCGGTTAAAATCTGTAAATTCCGAGGCACTCAGGGTCCACCTGCTGGAAAAATACGGGGTCGGGCTTATCTCCATCGGAGAGAAGGATTTGAGAGTCGCTTTTTCTTGCCTGGAAGAAAACGAAATCCCTGAACTTTTCAATATTGTTCTTCAAGGAGTGGAGGATTTGAAAAGCTAACTGATTCTAATACCGGATCGAGTTTACCAATCGATGCGCTCAGTATCTCGTGGAATACGCAATCTGGTGGGACTATTGAACCGTTTAAAAAATATTATGGGAGCCTTTGCCGGAAAAGAGCGGTCAATTAATATCGCACAGGCCGGAAAATGGACGCTCTATTTTGTATTAATCGGTATTATCGCAGGACTCGGTTCCGTTGTTTTTCATTACCTGTGCCGGCTCGGTGTACACTTTTTTTTGGATTTACTTGCCGGCTACCGGCCCCCGGCTCCGGCCGGGGAGCATCATCTCATGCCGCCCACGGGTACCCCGTTTAACCCCCTCCTTCTCTTTTTCCTTCCGGCCTTCGGCGGCCTTCTGAGCGGATGGCTGGTATACACCTATGCCCCCGAAGCCGAAGGTCACGGCACGGACGCTGCCATTGACGCCTACCACAGAAAAGGCGGTTTTATACGGGGTAGGGTCCCGATTATCAAGACCATTGCGTCCGCCCTGACACTGACCACCGGCGGTTCAGGCGGTCGGGAAGGCCCCATCGCTCAAATCGGAGCAGGCTTTGGCTCATTTCTGGCAACAGTATTGAAACTTTCGGACCGGGAACGGCGAATCATGATGGCTGCCGGGGTCGGGGCCGGGGTCGGGAGTATCTTTCGCGCCCCGTTGGCCGGCGCGCTTTTTGCCGCCGAGGTGTTGTACCGTGATCCGGAGTTCGAGCCCGAGGTCATTATTCCTGCCGGCATCTCATCGGTGGTGGCCTACTGTCTGTTTTGTCTGGTAAACGGATGGGGGTCTCTGTTCGAATCGCCGGATTTTGTATTCCGCAATCCATTGGAATTGGGGCCTTATCTGGTGCTTTCCCTGGTTCTTGTGGCGATGGGGATTTTTTACATAAAAACGTTTTACGGTGTCGTCAAAGTTTCAAGGGCCATCAAAATACCCAATCATTTCAAACCGGCCATCGGCGGACTCTGTACCGGCCTGGTGGGCTTCTTCTTACCCCAGACCCTGGCCTTTGGGTACGGGTTTGTTCAACAAGCCATACACAATGAACTGACGATTCCGTTTTTACTTTTTCTCGCCGTCGGCAAGGTGTTGACCACATCTTTTTCCATCGGCTCCGGGGGCAGCGGCGGGGTTTTTGGTCCGTCCGTTGTGATTGGCGGGGCCATGGGCGGTGCGGTGGGGAAGATCTTCCATCAGATTATGCCCGGTATCGTCACCGAGCCCGGGGCGTTTGTCGTGGTGGGCATGGCAGGGTTTTTCACGGCGGTTTCAAATACGCCCATTTCAACCATCATATTTGTCAGCGAAATGACCAACTCATATCATCTGCTTCTTCCCAGCCTTCTGGTATGTTCGGTATCATATCTTGCAGCGCGCAAGTGGACCATCTATGAAAAACAGGTCAAAAGCAAGATCGACTCTCCGGCCCATGCAGGAGATTTCTTCGTGGATATTCTGCAGGCCATCCGGGTGAAAGACCTGATGCATCTTGTGAAAAAAGTGGACGTCATTCCCCAGGCCATGACATTTAGAGATTTCAGAGGATTTTTCCCCGAGACAAAGCAGCACTACTTCCCGGTTGTCGATCAGCATGACAGACTGGTGGGGATATTTTCCAGTACGGACATCCGATCCGTACTCTTTACTCCCGGCATAGGAAGCCTTGTGGTGATGAATGATGTTGCCACCTTTGACATCATATTAACAACACCTTCGGAAGATTTGAATACGGTTTTGCAAAAGTTTACCGTTAAAAATATCGACAGCCTTCCTGTGGTAAAAGACGAGGATCATGGCATTCTGATCGGAATGCTGAACCGAAGAGAGGTTATTTCATATTACAATGAACAGATCCAAAATATGAAGAACAGGGCTTAACCGGCCGGTGTCCAAACAGACATCTCTTTGAGGGGGCATGGAAACGTTTCAGCGCCGGCGAAAAATGATTTGGGAAGCAGCCCGTCAATATTTGACTTCCATCAGGAATAATCCATGTGCAGGGGCAGTTACCCCTGCAAGGTTGCGATCCTTGGAAGCGAGTATCCGTTCAACGTCGCCGGGGGTGATTTTACCGAGACCGGCATCCACAAGTGTCCCCACAATATTCCGCACCATAAATCTAAGAAACCCGTCGCCTTCTATTCTTAAAACAAGATATCCATCGTCGGTTTCCACAAGGTCTGAATTCATAACACACCGGACGGTGCTGGCTCTGGGGCTTCCCGACCCTTCAAATGCTTTGAAATCATGGCGGCCGACCATATAACGAAGTGCGATTTCCATGGCATTCAGATCGAGTTTTTTCCGGATATGCCAGGCGTACTGCCGGAAAATGGCGCCGGGAAGCCGTCGATTCAACATCCTGTAGTGATACGTTTTGCTTTGTGCATCGTATCGCGCATGAAACTTCTCAGAAACCGGTTCGCAGGACCTTATGACAATATCTCTGGGTAAAAGACTGTTGAGGCCATTTTGAAAAACTTCAGGACCCAGTGACGTGTTGCATCGGAAATTGGCCACCTGGCCATAGGCGTGAACACCGGCATCGGTCCTGCCGGAGCCGGTCACAGTGACCTTGTCGCCGGTCATGGTCATCAGTGCGTTCTCAATTTCACCCTGAATGGTTCGATCCGTGGCCTGACGCTGCCAGCCGTGGTAAGCGCCGCCATCGTACTCGATGATAATTTTGAAGTTCTGCATGAGAGATTCGGGTTAGAGCCGGTCACAGGGTATGTTGGCAAGTCGGGTTTCCAAAAAATCGTCCATGGAATCGGCGAATTCACTCAGGGGATACTCGGCGTTGCAGGACCTGCAGCGCAA
>JAHECI010000040.1:12083-15280 GCA_024641825.1 Desulfobacterales bacterium
TTTTATTATGCAGATTGACAATGTTGCGGGATTCTGTCAAATAAAATTTAAGACTAAATCTTGATAAACTCGTAAAAAGTCTGATTTTGTTCGCTCCGCAAGCAATTTTGGGATTCAAACCCGCCTGGCTAAATTGCAAAAACTCGGGCTAACGCCCTCAAACAGCTTGCAATTTTTAACGCCGGACGTATCATGAATCTTTCTGAAAAATTGCTCGATGTCGCTCACAAAAGACTTTTTACGAAACCGTCAATCTTAAAACGTGATGGATTGAGGTTTTTTCAAATTCGTTAGGACGATAAAGGATAAATAAATATGACCAATATCATATGTTCGGGTTTTAAAGCTGCCGGCGTGGCCGCCGGTCTCAAGAAGACAGGCAAAAAGGATCTCGGTCTCATGGTTTCACAGGTTCCGGCCACGGTTGCCGGGGTGTTTACCAAAAATCAGGTGAAGGCGGCACCGGTGATTCTTGACCGCCGGCGGATAAAAACGGGCGTCTGTCAGGCCATTATTGCCAACAGCGGCAACGCCAATTGTTGTACCGGAGAACAGGGACTCCGTGACGCCGAAACCATGGCAAATTTGGCAGCATCTGAACTCGGGATTTCAGAGGACCTGGTGCTTGTGGCTTCAACGGGTGTTATTGGAGAACCGCTGCCCATCGAAAAAATTGATGCCGCCATACCCGCCCTGGTCGATTCACTTGAATCCCAAGGAATTCCGGATCTCGCCAGATCGATAATGACCACAGATACCGTGCCCAAAATGGTCTCGGCACAAGGGGTTGTGGACGGGAAGACGTTTACCGTTACCGGTGTTGCCAAGGGCGCAGGAATGATCCGGCCGGATATGGCGACCATGCTCTGTTTTGTGTGTACCGACGTCAAAATATCTTCGGATGTTTTAAAAGAGATTTTGGTGAAGGGGGTAAACCGGTCTTTTAACCGAATCACCATCGATGGGGATACCAGTACCAACGATACGGTGCTGGTCATGGCCAACGGTCTGTCCGGCGCTGTTATCCAAAGCCCGGCCCAAAAAGATATTTTTCAGAAGATTTTAGATGAAATCTTTTTGGATTTGGCCAAACAGCTGGTCAGAGACGGTGAGGGCGTGACAAAGCTGGTGGAAATCATGGTTCGGAATGCGCCATCGGATTCCGATGCCCAAAAAGTTGCCGATACGGTTGCCCATTCTCCCCTGGTAAAGACGGCATTTTTCGGCGAGGATGCCAATTGGGGACGGATCGCCGGTGCTGTGGGCCGGGCCGGTGTCCAAATAGATCCATACAAGATCGATGTCTACTTTGATGATATTCAGATGGTGAAAGCCGGTATGGGTCAAGGAAAAATCGTTGAGGCTGAAGCCACAAAGATTTTAAAACGGCCGGAATTTACCGTCGCCATTGATCTGAACTCCGGCAGCGGTTCCGGTTCAATATTGACGTGCGATTTTTCCGTAGACTATGTCAGGATTAATGCGAATTACAGATCCTAATTGGTTTTCATTTTAAAATTACGGATTGACACCAATTAGTTTGAAACCATGCCTTTGATTCGTTTGCAAAAATTTCTATCAGAAGCCGGCATCTGTTCGAGGCGGAAAGGAGAGACGTATATCCAGGCAGGGCTTGTCCGTGTCAACGACACGGTGGTTACGGAACTCGGCACAAAGGTCGACCCGGAGAAAGATCGTATTGAATTCAAGGGCAGGGCGGTAACCCTTAAAAATGATTCGGTATATATTGTCCTCAACAAGCCGAAAGGATATGTAACCAGCTGCAGCCAGCCCGGAGACAAGACCGTGATGGACCTTATTAACGTTCCTCAGCGAATTTATCCCGTGGGCCGACTCGACAAAGACTCCACCGGCCTATTAATTCTGACCAATGATGGAAGTCTTCATCACCGGTTATCGCATCCTTCGTTTGATCACGAGAAGGAATACGATGTAACGGTGTCAAAGCCGATAACCGATGGTGCGCTAAATAATATTTCCAAAGGGTTGCCGATGATGGGAACAAAAACAAGACCTGCAGAGATTAAAAAACTCTCCCCCAGACGTTTTCGCATCGTGCTCAAGGAAGGAAAGAACAGACAGATAAGACGAATGGTTCGAAAAGTGGGAAACCACGTTACGAGATTAAAACGGATACGGATTTCGAATATTGTGCTGAGAAGACTTCCCGTGGGAGACTGGCGCTATCTGACGGAAAAAGAAAAAAAGGGTTTATTGCCTTAATATTCCTGGAAAACATCTGTTGACAACCACATACTGATAGGTTAGAAATTAATAACTTCAAAGTGGATGCCAAAAATCTTCCCATTCATCCCTAAAAAAGGACACGTCATGATTAGATTTGGGCCGGCAGCCCGGGAGATGAAAAGCATGTCCAACGAGGATATTTTTTCATCGCGGTTGAAACTTCTTATCGTCATGTCCAAGGCGTATTTAAAAGACTGCCCTATCGGGGAATATCGAAAGCAAGCCATCCTAGAAAATGCCCGCTTTGTTTTTTATCAATCTCTGAAGCTGTCCAGTGAAATAGCGGCGATAACAAACGAGGGTTCCAGGACACAATCCGGGACTGACTCGCCAAGGGATATAAACGACGCGTATATCTTTCATCAGAGAACCCAGCTTCTCGCAGTGATGGCGAAAGCTTTGGCAGAAAACCGGCTGAAGGGGCAGTTCAGGAAAAAGGCCCTTCAAGATAATTTGAACAGCATCTCCGAAACGCTGACATTCAACGTCCACATCAAAGACATGAACTTCCTAAAAGTAGCGTGAGCCAGGTCAGTATCCCAAATGTAAAAATAGCGGTGATCGACGATGATTTGCTGGTCCGAGATTTTATCGTCACTGTTTTAATGTATTGTGTTAACAGGGATGTTCTAAGTTTCGACAGCGGTCTGGCGGCATGGAAATACATCAAGGATCACGGGAGCCTGGACATTATTATTTCCGGAATCGATGTGTCCGGTTTGAGCGGCTTTGAACTCCTTTCCAAATTCAAAAAAAAATATCCGGAGAAAAAGTGCCTTCTGATGTCCGCCGATCCCGCCCATGAGTCATCGGCCAGGGATTTAGGGGCCGATGCGTTCCTTGCCAAACCTGTGAGTGTGAATGACCTCTTTAAGGTTGTGGAAACCTTTGTGGTATGAAGTAGTGGTGCTGTTTCAAAAATAGTCCAT
>JAHECI010000327.1 GCA_024641825.1 Desulfobacterales bacterium
TCCCGGAGCGAAGTTTTTCCAAAAACTCTTCTCGGCTGTGAAATCCACAGGCCCTGCAGTCATTGGAAGAAATATAGGATTCGATGTTTATTTTTTTCTCATAAAGATCTGCCCGAAGCATCGCATCCTCCTACGTTGTTGTTAAATCTGTTTGGTCATCGTATATATCTTATTTTGTCTTTAAAAAATTTCTCCGGCCCAGTCGCTTTGCGAAAGTTGCCGGAAAATCGGAAATTTTTTTGGAAAAGTCGTAAAACTTTAGATTTTTAAAAACATTACCGCTTCTCAGGTATAATTAAATTTTTGCTGAAAGAACTCGTGAATAAGGGCTCGTAATGAAAGAATCTGCCCGGACTATTAATAAAGGTCTCTGCTTATAAGCAGGGAGTTTCATCCATAAAGCTAACTCGCTGATGGTTCTTTCAAAACGATCCCTAATCCACTCAGACAGCTTCCAGGCAAAAACTTAATCACACCTGAAGCTTCTTTGAAATCGATTTGTTTAAAATAACTAAAATATTACTCTCATTCTTGTTGTTGAGTTTTCGTATATCATGAATCTATCTTTAAAAAAAGTGAGTGCTTTAGGGCTTTGTTCCGGTGGATTGGACAGCATGCTGTCAGGAATGCTGCTGAGAAAACAGGGAATAGCGGTCCAGTGGATAACCTTTGAAACACCGTTTTTTTCATCTGAAAAGGCCAAACAGGCGTCCAAAAATACCGGAATACCGCTCATGGTTGAAAATATAACACCGAGCTACCTGAAGATGCTGACAAATCCGAATTGTGGCTATGGAAAACATATGAATCCGTGTATGGACTGTCACGCGTTGATGTTCAACCTGGCAGGAAGGATAATGAAAGAAAAAGGGTTTGATTTTCTTTTCAGCGGCGAAGTACTGGGTCAGCGTCCCATGTCTCAAACCATGAATTCTCTCCGCTATGTAGAGAAACAATCCGGCTTTGAAGGTTATATTTTACGCCCTTTAAGCGCCAAAAAGCTTCCTGAAACCATGCCCGAAAAACAGGGACTGGTAAACAGGGACCTGTTGCTTGACATATCCGGAAGATCCCGAAAGCCTCAGATAAAACTTGCCAGAGAATTTGGAATTGTGAACTATCCGTCTCCTGCCGGCGGGTGTCTCCTCACGGACAAAGGATACGCATCGCGGCTCAAAGACCTTTTTGAGCACCAGGAAACCTATGCCGAAAGAGAGCTTCATCTTTTAAAACATGGGCGGCATCTTCGGTTAGACAAAAGAACAAAAATAATTGTTGGACGAATCCAGAAAGATAATGAAAATATACAAAAATACTATGACCCGAATTTGGACACCATTATCAAGGTCAAAACGTTTCCTGGTCCCATTGTTTTGATGCCGCACGGTGGTAGAAACGAGACGATGATGCTTGCGGCTTCGATATGTGCAGGTTACAGCAAGGCCCCGGAGATCACACCGGTTGAAGTTGACGTGACAACCCCCAAAGGGAATGAAATCGTCCGAGTCATCGGTGTCCCGCCCAAGGAAATCAAGCACTTTCTGATATAGGTCTTAAGCTAATTGCTCTAATTCATAAACTTTAGGCACTTTAAACTTTATATCTTGTTGTCTCTGCACCGACTTTAAGACCTTGCAATACGTCACCTTGGCTTCCCCGGGTCCATAAAAATCTTCCATAACCGATTCCCGTCGGTATCCTTGGTTTTCGTAGAAGGCACGGGTGCTGTCATATTGAGGGCGTTGAGAGGTTTCCACATATATGCGTGTTCCTCCGGCCTCTTGAATCAGACGCTCGATTTCTTTTAACAGCCGTTTCCCCAGGCCTCTCCCCTGAAAGTCCGGATGAACCGCAATCCAGTATAAGTCGTAGCTGTCAACCGTACAGGGAATGGGACCGAAACAACCATATCCGGCCAAACGGCCATAAGACTCTGCCAGGATAAAATGATAACCGCTGTCAGGTCCCTTTGACAGCCGCTCTTTTACCAGTTCCTCGGCCACATCCACTTCGCTCGGATAAAAGAAACCGGTAACCTCCACCAAGCGGCGAATCCTCTCGGGATCGACCGGTTCCAGGTCGTAACGAAACTTGACGCCATGGAGAAAATCCAAACGCAGTTCACCCTTTGGAAATCCATGAACGGCTTCGGCCAGACCTTTGAAAAAGCGCAGGGCGTTGTTTCCCAAGGTCCGATTCCTATATCCGCCCTCCTGGACAACCACTGTCGGAAGTCCCAATTCCCCGATCATTCGACCGTTGGTCTCAAAATCCTTGGACGTCAGGGACCATGTTCCGGTGGGATCTCCCTTGGCCGTATCCAGGCCCAGTGCCACCACGAGAAAATAAGGATTAAACTGCACTATCCTGCGAATGGCCTTGGCCAAGGCTTGACGATATTTTTTACCATCCACCGCTTCGGACAGGGGAAGATTCAGGTTAAAACCGTCACCGTCACCATCTCCCCGCTCATCATCGAATCCCGAAAAATAGGGATAAGCAAATTTCGGGTGCCCGTGAATGGAAACCGTCAGCACATCCGACCGGCGGTAGAAGATGTCCTGCTGGCCGTTGCCGTGGTGATAATCGATATCCAGAATGGCAACTTTTCCAAAATCAGAAAGGTGTTGAGCTGCGGTGGCGGCATTGTTGAAATAGCAGAAGCCCCCGAAAGAATGCCGTTCGGCATGGTGGCCCGGCGGCCGGACCAGGGCATAGGAGACGCGCCGGCCTTCAAGGATCTCATGAGCCGCCGTCAGGGCGCAATCCACACCTCGACGCGCGGCAACATAAGCATTCCGGTTAATGGGGGTGAAGGTGTCGATACAGTAATATCCCGAAAGAACCGAGGGCTCCTTTGGTGGACGGGTCTTGTTTCGAATAGGAAACACATAAGGATAAAGGGATTTCCCTTCGGGCATCTCCTCACAAGCCCGCTTGAGATAACGGACGAACCGCTCGTCATGAACCGTAAAGAGGTGTCTGTCCGGAAAACTTTTGGGCTTGATCTGGGCAAAGATTCCCGATTTTTCAAGTTTCCCCAGGATGCTGCGCACTCTGACCGGAGATTCCACATATCCACGCTCATGGACATGATGGATGGCGTGACGGTCCGTGACCACCAGCCCGATCTGTTCCAGGGACTGGCTTTTGACCTGTGGCTGGACCGCTTCGGGTTTGACATACCGGTGGGGCCTGAGTTGAATCGGATTGTCTCGAACGGACTTAACGACCTTTTCCACATATTCGGTGGGGCAATAGTCTGCATACTTTCGCTCAAGGATGGCTCGAACCACCTTTCGAACATAGGCCGAATCCGGGAGTTTGGGCTGTCCCAGCCCGTCATGGACCAGATGCGGCATACAGGAATCGCCGGGTTTCACCGGCGTTTCATAGGCCGTATTTACAATTGGACGGGCGCCGTACCGTTCATAAAACCTGAGCCTTGCACGATTTTGTTTGAGCAGGGTCTCATCCGAACAGGCTTCTCGGTCGTCCGGAAGGCACTCAAAAAAAAGTCCCTTTGCCTTGAGATCCACAGCTTCTTTTCGAATCGTGTCATAAATGGCACTGCCGAGTCCGCCGCCGGTTTTTCCGCTGGCCGTTGCGATCCAGTCTAAATAACAAAAGCTGATCTCGGGTTCATACAAAAGAAACGCAAACCCTAAAACCCGGCTATTCAGGCTCTCGGCCACAAACAGGATAGAACGAAATCGATGTTTAAAGGGATTGCGGAGCTTTTCAGCGATATGATCGATCTCTTCTGGGGGAACCTCATTGAAACGGGTTCTGAGAATCTCTTTGACCTGTCGCAAGACCTCCTTGTTTCGAGGAAGAATGTCATCATAAATCCGCCGGATTCGAAGCATGGGATCACCTCCTTTGGGTCGAGATTCCGTTCATTGCAATGCTTTCAATGGCGTGAACAAAGGTCATTCCGGATCGATCGATCGCCGCAGCAAACCCGGCATCCGGAGAAAGACAGGGGTTGGCGTTGATTTCGAG
>JAHECI010000328.1 GCA_024641825.1 Desulfobacterales bacterium
GACCGCATGACCCGGGTGGCCTTGTCGAACACGCCCCTGAGTGAGCTGCGCCATATTCTGGCCGTACATGAGCTGGACCCCTTTCTGGACATCATCCGGGGGGGCGGCAATTGGCCCAAAACCGAATCCTTGAGGCGTCTTCTCGATGAATTTGCCTTCACCCCCGAAACCTGTCTGTTCATCGGCGACGGCAAAGGGGATTTGTGGGCGGCCCGGGCGGCCGGCGTACCGTTTGTGGCCATTGACCCGGACACCGGCGAGTTCGACCCGGAAGAGGGTTTCGAAGGGCCTTATGAAAACCTTGCCGCATGGGGTCATGCCATGGGGTTGATATAATAGAAGCTATCTCAAAATAATCTTTTGGCCCAATCTCGGCGTTGGAGCCTCGTTTTAAGTCCTCGACATACTTATAGTATGCCTGTCGAAGATCCCGCTCAACAGACGGGGCGGGTTAAAACGCGGCTCCGCCTTTTTATCCCGCTGGGTTTTAGCGGGGGATCTTGAACCAAAATCTTTATTTTGAGATGGCTTCTAATAAGCACATTGATGTTTAGACAGGACTACAGGATAAACAAGGAGGAAAATCGTTCACTCACTGCCTCGGCAAAACAGTAAGGCCGGGTAAAAAGCATCCATTTTTGATTCCCCGGCCTTTTTCCATTGAAGCGGAATTGCGTTTTCACGGCTTCATCTGGAAGCCGTGAAAAAAATCAGGTCAATCCTGTTAATCCTGTCAAAAAAATATGAACGCATAATAACCTCCATTGAGGGAAACATGAACAGACGGAGACGATTTCTCAAAATATCCCTTGAATTTATTGCCGGTGTGGGCCTTCTGTTGAGCCCTTTCTCGTCGTGGGTTCGACGGGTTCATGCCAAAATTCAAAAAATTATCCTGCCGAAGGATACCTCCCGGGAAGCCCTCGCCTTCCGAAATCCCGCCGAGCTGGACACCCGGAATCTCGATATTACGCCCTTAAAAGATTTCAAGACCATGGGAATCACCGACCACAACACGGACCTCGATACCTGGCGCCTCAAGGTTGAAGGACACGTCCAGGTCCCCCTTTCTCTGACCTATTCACAGATTCTCTCCCTTCCGGCAATCCAACGGGACGTCCTCTTGATTTGTCCGGGAATTTTCGCCAATCACGGCCGGTGGGAAGGAATTTCAATGGCCCCGTTGCTCCAAAAGGCCAAAGTGACCGATAAAGGAACCCGCGTGAACTTTTGGGGTCCGGAGGGGATCTATGAAAAGGTCGAAGGATTTCCCCTAAAGGATGTCCTTTCCAACAAGGTGTTTTTGGGATATAAGCTCAACGGAAAACCCCTTCCGCAAAAGCACGGGTTCCCTTTGCGGGTGGTGGCCGAAGACCGTTTTGGATTTACCTGGGTAAAATATGTCCATAAAATCACCGTGGAATAGACCTTGAACTTCGAATCCTTTATCTGTGAATTATCTATTGCAATAACATAGCTTGGTTCTACCGGAATTGTCTTTATTTTTTGGGTTCTTTTTAATATAGTGAATTTGTCCGTGTTTTTAGATTATTAGGAGGAAGAATTATCGACAGGAGATCAATATTATGGAAAGCTTGAAACAGGAAGTAATGAACGCAATTTCCAAAATGTCGGAAACAGCGGATATTGACGACATTATGTACAGGCTTTATGTGATCGATAAAGTGAGAAAAGGGAGAGAAGCGTTCCAACAGGGTGAAGCAATATCGGTAGAAGAGTTAAGGGAAGAAATGAAATCATGGTAATATGGTCAAGACCTGCACGGAACGACTTAAAACAGATTTACGATTACATTGCCAAAGATTCGAGGTATTACGCGACAAATGTTGTGCAAAATATTGTTTCAAAAACCGAAAATTTGGATGTATTTCCAGAGATGGGTCGAGTTGTGCCGGAAATTGGTGATAAGAATGTGAGAGAGTTGATCATCTATTCCTACCGGTTAATTTACGAGGTCGTTCCAAATGATATTCAAATCCTCGCCATCCTTCATGGAAAGCGTGATTTTTCTTCATTAGACAGAAATGATTTAGAGCGATAATTACCTGCTTCAATAAAGTAACGGGATCTTCCGGAAGCGAATAAGTTTACGCTTTTCTCGATCCATCGAACCCTGATGTTTAAACCCTGGCTCCCGACACCCGATGGAGACGTTCTAAAAATATGAAATTTTGCAATCAATGCGGTTCACCTCTGACCTATCGGATCCCGGACGACGACGACCGGGAGCGCTTTGTATGCGATGCCTGTAACACCATCCATTATGAAAACCCCAAGATGGTGGTGGGGTGCATTCCCACGTGGAAAGACCGGATCTTACTGTGTCGCCGCTCCATCGAACCCCGCTACGACAAATGGACCATCCCGGCGGGGTTTTTTGAGCAGGGCGAGACGGTGGAAGCGGGCGCCAAGCGGGAGCTCTACGAGGAGGCCCGGGCTTTCGTCAAATTTCTCGAACCCTATGCCCTCTACAACATTCCCCGGATCAGCCAGGTCTATCTGATATTTTGGGGCCCGTTGAAGAATAAAAAATTTCGACCAGGGCACGAGAGCTTGGAGGTCCGGCTCTTCAAGGAAGATGAGATTCCCTGGGACGATCTGGCCTTCTCCGTGGTAAGGGAAGTCCTTCGCCGGTATTACATGGATTTTATAAAAGGTGTCTTTCCCTTTTACATGGGAGATGTCCTGCCGGACGGGATTCATCCCATATAGGTTTCAGGTGTCAGTTTTCAGGTGTCAGGGGAGGGAAGAAAAAAAGAAGGTAAGAAAGTAAGAGAGTTAGAAGGTTGGAAGGAAATAGAAAATAGGAAAGAGAAAAGAGGAAAGAGGAAACCAGAGATCAGGAAATAGAAACCAATAACCCAGCTATAAAAATTTTTTGAATTCGTCAACGGTTAACCCTGCATCTCGGACAATGCCACCCATGGTATAAGCATTGACGGGGTTATTGCGGGGGATCGTAAGGAATCTTGTGCCGTCGGACATGACAATATGCTTTTTCCCATCTCGAAGAATACGGAAACCTGCTCTTTCCAGTGCTCTGACGGCTCGAAGATGATTGACTCCGGGAATTTTCGGCATGATTAAATGGCTATTTCAACTTCTCGAACGTTTGAATCTTTAACGGAGGCATATACGGCGGCCAAATACTCTTGTATGGCATCTTTGATATTTTCGATTGCTTCAATTTCAGTTTTACCCTGAGACCAGCACCCCGGGAGCCCTGGACAAGAAACGCTGTATCCTTCATCTGTTTTATTAAGGACGATTTTGTATTTCATTGTTAATCTCCAAAATTTTAAAACTTAATCAATTACCAAAGATTATTATTAAAAATAATCTTATATTTAATTATATGCAACCCAAATCGTTCAGTAAAAAAAATTGTGTGGACACAAACCGTCCCGGAAGTCAATAACCCGCAGGGCACCTTCTGCACGAACATCCTCAAAAGGCAATAGTTTGAAACCCATATAAAAACTAATGGTTAAAGAAGAAACCTAAAGTGCAACATGCACTCGATAGAACCCCTGATCCGGGAACAAAGAACAAGATATCAGAGATCAGAAGTCAGAGATCAGAGATCAGGAAATAGAAACCAATAACCAATAACAAATAACCAATAACCAGGGCCCCGAACCCCTCTGCCCTATGTTTACCCCGTTAAATTTTTCAAAGAAAAGGAGCGGAGTTTATCCTGTGAAACCTGTCCGTTTTTTGTTTAACTGGGACGAATTTAACCGGGGCCCTATGCGCTCTGCCCTCTGCGCCCTAAGCCCTGTAAATCATGAGGACGCCCAGGCATGCCAGAAGAAAAATGATCAGCCGCCGGTAACTTTCTTCGTTGATAAAACGGTAAAAAAAAGATCCCAAACCGGCGCCCAAAAGGAGTGCCGGCAATCCGGACACATAGAAATGCAGGACCTTGAACGTGGTGATGCCGCTCAGGGCCTGGGAGACGCCGATGGCCACGCCGGACA
>JAHECI010000041.1:0-4670 GCA_024641825.1 Desulfobacterales bacterium
CTCTACTTTTCTGCAGTACAAATTGACTACACATGGCGATGGTATCGCATTCCCAGGTACTTTGCCTATCACGATCAGATTGAAATCAAATCGGAGATAGATGGTGAAGTTCAAAGCATCTCAGAAAAAGGGAAAGATGCTGTCGTCCGTGTAAAGGGCCTCGATGAGACAGAATCATACGCCGTCCCGAAAAGTGCTTTGCAGGTAGAGGAAGGCGATCAAATATACTATGGTGACCCGCTGGCCTCATATAAGAAGTGGCGTGTGGGAATTCTATTAGAAGGGTTGTGGCTGACGTTGAAGGTCAGTGTCATTGCTATTGTTTTTGGAGTACTGATCGGCCTGTTTGCCGGCCTTGCACGCATTTCATCCAACCCAGCCTTAAAATGGTCCGCCATCACTTATATTGAGATGATCCGTGGTTCTCCTTTGCTAGTTCAAATTTTTATTTGGTATTTTGTTCTTGGAACATTGATTAATAATATCCTCGCCAAGCATGGCATCAGCCAAATTTCTGCTCTGTGGTTCGGAGTTGCAGCACTTGCCAGTTTTACAGGCGCATATGTGGCGGAAATGGTACGTGCCGGAATACAGTCCATACATCGCGGCCAAACCGAAGCGGCACGATCTCTGGGCATGACCTACTTTAAATCCATGCGGCATGTTATCCTTCCTCAGGCTCTGCGTCGAATTCTACCCCCCCTCGCCGGGCAGTTCATCAGCCTCATAAAAGATTCTTCTCTTCTGGGCATTATCGCAATTCGAGAGTTGACAAAGGCCACCCGTGAAGTGGTGACGACCAGCCTGCAGCCCTTTGAACTCTGGTTTGTATGTGCACTGTTGTATCTTGTTTTGACATTTTCACTTTCAATGTTATTACAGTATCTTGAAAGGAGGCAATTTGTAGTATGATTGTTGTAAAAAATATTTCCAAAACCTTCAAAAGTCATACAACGGATGTTAAGGCTTTGGTTAATGTAACCGCTAAAGTCGATAAAGGAGAAGTCGTCGTGGTGCTGGGTCCATCCGGGTCCGGCAAAAGCACCTTAATCAGATGCCTGAACTATCTGAACGTGGCAGATGAGGGGAGTATCGTTATAGACGGTATCGATATTCTCGACCCCAAAACCGACATCAACAAGGTTCGTGCCGAAGTCGGCATGGTGTTTCAATCCTTCAATCTGTTTCCCCACAAGACTGTCCTTGAAAATGTGACACTTGCGCCGATAGTTGTGCGAAAAAAATCCAAAGAAGAGGCCAAAAAGAAAGGAATGGAGCTCCTGGAAAAAGTCGGTATTCTGGACAAGGCCGATGTTTATCCGGACCAGCTGTCCGGTGGACAGCAGCAGCGTGTGGCCATCGCCCGTGCTCTGGCCATGGAGCCTAAAGTAATGCTCTTTGACGAGCCGACCTCAGCACTCGACCCTGAAATGGTCGGTGAAGTTCTCGATGTCATGAAAAACCTGGCCCGGGAAGGTATGACAATGGTTGTCGTTTCCCATGAAATGGGATTCGCCAGAGAAGTGGCAGATAGAGTTATTTTCATGGATGATGGCGCCGTTGTAGAAGTTGGAACACCTGAGCATTTCTTTACAAATCCCACCCATGAACGAACCAAGCTTTTTTTAAGCCAAATTCTATAAAAAATAGCTGCTTGTGATCCTGAATTCTCACATGGAGTTTAAATGCTCGTCTTATATGTGCTAATCTCTCGCCGTACTGCGCCGCCAGCCTAACTAAAAAACATATATTAATCGCCGAAGGATCCTTCCATATCACCTGGGAAAAATTAGAAGCGTTCTGTGATTCAGGATCCCAGCCCTTGCCGGCCAATTTATCAGTCTCATAAAATATACGTGTTCAGGGGGTGCGCCCCCTGCTTCACTCCGGTGTCTACGTGTCTGGTTATTTCAATGATTTAGCGGATGGAAGCGTTGTTCACCACCCACGACCCAACGGTATTCATACGGGTGATCGCGGGATTAGATTCCGATAGATTCCGGAACGATGCATATTTTTTTTCTGATTTTTTCCCATACAACACGTCCGGAGACGTCGTTTTCACGTTGAGGGCAAGGTTCAACTGACGGTCTCTCCCGTATATATCCTCTCTAAACTGGGTGATGCCGTCTTTATCAACCCAGGCTGTCCAGTAAAGAATATGAATATTTATCGGGGCGGGCAACGATATTGCCCGGGTTTTTTTGCTGTCCACCGCAGCGATTAACTCTTGGAGATCCCATTTTGGATTGTCTGACAAAAGGTAAGCTGCCAGCTCCATGGGCTTTTCAACGCGAACACAACCGGAACTAAAGGCGCGTTTTGTCCGGTCAAATAATTTGCGGACCGGCGTATCGTGTAAATATATACTGAACTCGTTGGGAAACATAAATTTTATCCGACCAAGGGCATTGGACGATTTGGGATCCTGACGGAGTTTATAGATAAAATTGTCTTTTCCGATCTTGTCCCAGTCGATGGACCCGGGATTTAATTCCTTTGCATCTGCTGTCCAGTTCTCAAAAATCCGGATACCTTTATCCATGAGATAAGCCGGGTCTTTTTTGATACAAGGCAATATATCATTTACAGCGATTTTGTGAGGAATGTTCCAATAGGGATTCAGTTCCAAATAGATCATTTTTCTGGATAACATGGGCGTGGGTCGATTCTTTTTTCCCACAATGGCCCGGATGGTTTTTAAGGTCTGTTCATTTTCAATCACCTCTAGCCGGAAATCGGCCGTATTGACCAGAATATAGCGGGCCCCTAAATCTTGGGGAAGCCACCGCCATCGTTCCATATTCAATTTAATTTGTTGAATACGATCTTCCAGTGAAACGTTTAATGCTGAAAGTGTATTAAATCCGACAACTCCATCCACCTTGAGTCCGTGCCGGGCCTGGAATTTTTTAACCCCGTTTTCCAGAGCTTCATCAAAATCTTCCGGGTTTCCGTTTTTGAGATCCTCCAGATCGTTGGAAGCCATTAGGCGCAACCGCAGGGCGGCAATCCGTTTTCCAGCATCACCTTTGCGTATTTTTGAGCCGGCAGGCACCTGCTGCCAGGAGCCTGACTTTTGTATATTTTGATATTTCAACAAAGCCGACTTCAACCGTAAATAGCCTGAATGACGGGGTTGTAATCTATCGACCAGCTCTTCGAGTCTGTCATCGTTCAGTGCACCTTGAAGAATTTTGGGAATATCTTTTTTGGGCTTTTCTATATACCAATCAAAATTGCTCGAATTCGGTTCGACGATCCCTTCCGACACATTGAACCCGTATGAAAACAGCGCATCGGTTAACAGCAGTTCAAGTTCGGCAAACTTTGCCGGCTCAGACATATCCATGACGGTGCTGTGTTCAATATCCGTCAGCAGGGTGAAAATATCGTCTCGATGATAGGTGTTGGCATCGAGTCCTTCTCGGTCGGCTCTGCCAATGGTTTCGATGAGAACTTCAGCCTTGGTGTTCAACCGGTCTCCGGTCATCCATGCGGGCTGAATTTTCCGGCGACCATAAAAGTCAAGAAGTAATGCCGGGTTGCATATCAGATGGGTTTTTAATTCTGTTTTACCTCTTTGGTGCAGGTCTGCGAGCCGGGATCTCAAATGGTCACGGACCGAATCTGTAAAGCTGGAACCCATTTGGATTTCAGTAGGTTGCACAGGGACATCAATGGAGTTCTGATGAGGATTGTCCAAGAATCCAAAGGAGTGGCTCAGCTTGGCCCAAAAAGGCGGTGGGGTCATCATGCCGTTGAAGGAAAGATTGCCACGATCATCGAATTCCTCTGCCACCAACGGAAACAGACTCCGGGATAGTGAATATTTTTCAACCGGGTCATTCAAGACCAAGGCATTCCCGTTTGAGGATAACAGAAAAAAACTTTCCAATAAAATGAATACAATTGCCACGATCCTCATATTTTTCCACCTTTTCCGGAAACCCCACCCCAAACGGATGAATAGTGTTTCTTTGCCCTTCCGGTTGACGTTCCGAATGATAAGTTCCAACTCAAGAACGAAGCAAATATAATGCCAGAAACCATATTATACGGATAATGTTATATAACCAATTGATTTATATTAATATTAACCAGGAAAAGGCAACGGGGAGTATTTGAAATTGAATTGAATTTGGGAAATAAGGTACACGGTTGTTGGGCAATGAAGGTAATATCCCAATGGCGTCAAAACGCCAGGATCGATGGGTTTCTTTTTTCTTTTTCCACGTGAACATTGACGGTTTCGCAAAAAGTCTTTTGTGAGCGACATCGAGCAATTTTGGAGAAAGATTCATGATGCGCCTGGCGTTAAAAATTGCAAGCTGTTTGAGGGCGTTCGCCCGAGTTCTTGCAATTTAGCCCGGCGCGTCATGAATCCCAAAATTGCTTGGGGAGCGAGCTAAATCAGACTTTTTACGAGTTCATCAACATTCTATTTTGATATTTCATGGAATATTCGGTATTGTCTATGCCTTCTTTCTCGATTTCGGAAATTTCCGAAGACATTTTTTGTCTTTACGGATAATGGCACACACCTTCCGGTTATGAAGCTCTTTACAGTTATCGTGATTGTACAAAGGGCATTCTGGATATTGCTTAGACATTTCTATTCTCTTTTTCCATACACCGGAGATTTACCTTAACGTAAAATAGACAACAGG
>JAHECI010000041.1:4770-15169 GCA_024641825.1 Desulfobacterales bacterium
CCCAGGAATGCTTTGACTTCCGTATTCCATCGCACATCGATTTTCGGGTTGCTTAAAACGCTTTCCTGGATGATCTTGGTGGCTTTGAATCCATCACTTCGTACCAGTATGGTCACATGTTCGGCAAACTTTGTTAACAGCAAACTCTCTTCGGCGGCACTGTTGCCACCGCCGATGACCGCCACCCGCTGGCCGGTGTAAAAAGGGCCGTCACACGTGGCACAAAAATGCACCCCGGCACCAAGATATTCATTTTCGCCGGGCACGTTAAGACGCTTATAACGACTTCCCGTTGTAATCAACACAGCTCGACCGCTATACGTTTGCCCGTCTCCGGTTTTTACACAGTGATAATCGTGATGCTGGTAGACCTCCTCAACCTCTTGGGCCTGCAACAACTCGACGCCGAATCGTTCGGCCTGGAGACGTAATCGTCGGGAGAACTCGATACCGGCCACGCCATCGGGAAATCCGGGCATATTATCCAGTTTTTCCGTACCGGCAGCTTGTCCCCCAAAGGCAGCTCGCTCAATAACCAGTGTATCGATGTATTCCCGGGCCGTGTACAACGCTGCGGTTAGACCCGCCGGTCCACCGCCGATAACGATCAACTCATAATGCGTGTGGCTGGCAGTGGTCTTTAATCCCAGTTTGGCCGCGAGTTCGGCGTTGCTGGGCTCCACCAGAAAAGACCCGTCGGCGAAGACAATGGTGGGAATGATGCGCTTTCCCTTGTTGGTCGCCATCACGAATTCTTCGGCCGATTTTTCCGCTTCAATATCGATCCAGCGGTAGGGAATCTGGTGCTCCCCCAGAAACTGCTTGCTCTGCCGGCAATCCGGACACCAGTGGGCCCCGTAAACCGTAATCTTGGATTTTGGCATGATATACCCCTTTAATTCCTTCACATATCCTTCTCCCCAAATCGAGGGAAAGCTTAGGATGCCCCTTTGCGGCCCTTAAACGGGGGGGCTGTTGCCGTTCAAACTTTCCCGTCGGCCACGGATTTCGTTCGCATCAACTGACGGATATCATCGATAATGAGATAAAAGGACGGTACCAGAACCAGTGTAATCAACGTCGCAAAGAGGATGCCAAATCCTAAAGAAAGCGCCATGGGAATCAAGAACCGGGCCTGTCGAGATGTTTCAAACATCATCGGCGAAAGCCCCCCGAAAGTGGTCAAGGTGGTGAGGATAATCGGCCTGAAACGGTGAATGCCCGCCTGATGAATGGCGTCCCGCCGACTCATTCCGCTCTGCTCCTTGCGATTGGCAAAATCGACCAGCACCAGGGAATCGTTGACCACCACGCCGCTCAGGGCCACCACCCCGAACATGCTGAGCACACTCAGGCTGTAGCCCATAATCAAATGACCGATGACGGCCCCCACCATGCCGAAGGGAATGGCTGCCATGATGATCACGGGCTGGATATAGCTGTTCAGGGGGATGGCCAGCATGGCAAAAATGACCACAAGGGCCCCCAAAAGGCCTCGTATCAGGCTCTGCATACTTTCCCGACGGTCGGCCTGCCGCCCCTCAAAACCGATGGTCAAACCCGGATATTTCTTTTCCAATGCCGACAGGGTTTCAGATTGCAAGGACGCCAATACCTGACCGGCCTTGCTTCTGGGGCGAACGTCGGCTTCCACCGTTACAATTCGGCGACCGTCTCGACGATTAATGTCCGTATAGGCCCGACCCCGCTTTACGGTGACGGCGGATCGCAACGGAATTTCATTGCCCGCCGGCGTCTGCAGGATCATTTCTTCAAGATTATACTCGGAAATCCGTTCGTTCCTGGGCAGCCTCACCATGACTTTGACTTCATTCCGTCCCCGCTGCTGCCGGAGGGCTTCGGCCCCGTAGTAGGCATTCCGGACCTGTCTGGCCACTTCCTTAGATCTTAATCCAAGACTGCGGGCTTCGGGTTTGATCTGAAAATCGAGCTGCTGTTTGCCGGGTGCAAATCCGTCATCGATATCTTTTACATTCGAATAAAATCCAAGGGCTTCAGCAACCTCGGCGGCAGCCTTTTCCAACAGGCCGATATCTTTGTGACTGAGTTCCAATGAAAGTACCGGTCCCCGGCCGGGTCCGCCGGCATCCGATTCAAACAGAATCGATTCCAATCCCGGAATAACGCCCACCCGTTCCCGCCAGCGTTCGGTGACCTTGGCCGTGGATATGGGACGTTTATCCGGCGGGGTCAGATAGATTTGAACATCGGCCTGGTTGCCATTGATCCTGGCGAAAATACCTTCCGTGAGTGTTTCTCCGCCGTTTTCTGCGACAACCTCCTGGGCCGCACGGACCAGAATTTGTTGCACTTTTTCAGTTTTTTGAAAAGCAGTTCCAAAAGGGAGCGTCGCCGTTACCTTGGCATAATCGGATTCGATCTTGGGAAAAAGCTCAAACCCCATGCGCCCGCTCTTCACATAGCCGATGGTAATCATTAAAATAGCGATACCCAAAGACATGGTAACATATCGCCAGCGAAGGGCCAATCCCAGCAAAGGGCCGTATCGATTGTGAACCATACGGACAAACGCTTCGCTGAATCGTTGTTGCCAAACATGCAACCATCCGAAAAGGCCGTTGTGGGGACGCTTCTGGTGGCCCACATGGGCAGGAAGAATCCAAAAGCATTCCACCAGGGAAATCGCAAACACGCTGATCACCACCACCGGGATCTGCTTGAAAACTTTTCCCATGATGCCGGAAACAAAGAACATGGGGACAAAAGCGATCATGTTGGTCAAAACGCTGAAGGTCACCGGCATGGCAATCTCTCGGGTGCCTGAGACGGCGGCCTTTAACCAGGGAACACCCCGCTGGTGATGATAGTAGACGTTTTCCCCCACCACGATGGCATCGTCCACCACAATCCCGAGGGTAACGATAAACGCGAACATGGAAACCATATTAATACTGACATCCACCGCCGGCAAAAATAAAAGGGATCCCAGAAAGGAGATGGGGATGCCCAGGGCGACCCAAAAAGCGAGCCGGATTTCCAGAAACAAAGCCAGTAAAATAAACACCAGCCCCAGCCCCATACATCCGTTTCTGACCAAAAGTCCCATACGCTGCCGGTAAATTTCCGACCGATCACTTCGAAGAACCACCGTCAGACCGGGGGGCAATTCCTGGTTTACCGCCGCCAACGTTCGTTTGGCGGCATCGGATACCGAAACAGGGGTTTGATCGCCGATTCGGTAAACCTCGATCATCACCGCGGGTTTGCCGTTGAAGGTGGCGGCATTATCGGTTTCCTCGAATCCGTCCTTAATATCGGCGATATCTTCCAGCAGGACTTGGGTTCCGTCGTTGGATGTAATAATCGGAATCCGTCCGAATTCATGCCCGTAATCCTTGCGTTCTTTAACGCGCACCAGGATATCGCCGCCGGATGTTTTGACGGCGCCGCCGGGAAGCTCCACGGACGTTCTGGCGATCCGTTGGGCAACTTCCTCGAGGGTAAGGTTATACGCCCGGAGCCTATCCTGGGGGATTTCGACGCTGATCTCATAATTTCGAATCCCCACCAGCTCGACCTGGGTGATATCGGAATCCTGAAGCAACCGATCCCGCAAATACTCGGCATATTCCCGCAAAACCGACTCGCTTTGATCGCCGAATAGCGCCAGTGACACCACATAACGCTTTCGGGAAACAATCACCACAATGGGCTTTTCGGCTTCTTCGGGGAAAGACGTGATCCGATCCACTTCGCTCTGGATGTCCTGGCTCAGCTTTTGCAGATTTTCCCCTTCGATCATCTCTACGGTAACCGTTCCAACCCCTTCTTTGGCAGATGCCCGAACTTCCTTGACACCTTCCAGACCCTGAACCGCTTCCTCTATGGCCAAAATAATGCCCTTTTCCACTTCCTGGGGACTGGCGCCGGGATAGGGAACGGTGATTTGAACCAAATCCAGTTCAAAGTAAGGAAAAACTTCTTTCTTGATGAGGTAGCCCGAAAAAAATCCTCCCACCAGAAGTACCAGCATGATCAGGTTGGCCGTTACAGGATGTTCGGCCATCCAGGAGACGATCCCTTTCTTTTCGGGATCATTTTGCAGGAGGCTGCTCATTCTTCAGAAACTCCTGTCCCTTGGGGATTTTTCTTTGCAGGGGACTCCCCCTTCATTTCGGAATCCGAAGCACCGACACGCAACATCATCCCTTCCACCGGTGCAGCCAAATCAGAGACGATCAGGCGCTCACCGGGCGTCAGGGCGTCTTTTAAGAGAACCATCTCCGGATCCCGCCAGATCGGCCGAATCTTCCGGATTTCCAATGTTTGATTTTTACCGACCAGCCAGACACTGGATTGATCTCTCAATGCCGCGCGGGGAATTTCAAATACGCCGTCAAGTTTACGCCCTTGGATTTCCACCCGGACGTACTCGCCGATCAAGAGGGGTGCGCGATCCTGAGTCGTAGCCGTCAACCCCAGCGGATCGGCAACCTCCACGAGAATTCGGGCCATGCGTCCTTCGGTTGCCAGATCCCCCAGGAGCCGGATGACCCGGCCGCTGCGTTCATGACCCTGGCTGTAGACGATCCGGGCTTTGGAACCCGGATCACCGGCTTGACTGGGCGTTTGGATCCACTCTAAGCGATCCACCGGTATGGACACCTGAATTCTGTAAGTATCGGTTCCCACCAGTTCGGCCAGGGACTCCTGGGAGGTCACCTGAGATCCGAGATCCACGGACTTGGACCGCACCATGGCATTGAAAGGCGACCTGATTTGGGTCCGCTCAAGATCGAGCATTGCCGTCTTTAACTCGGCTTCTGCTGCTGTAAGGTCTGCCCTGACTTTATTTAGGTGGGGCTGGCGCAGCGCCAGTTCTTTCTCCATGTCCTGGACCGGTTTCCCGTCGCTTAACAGTTCCCATTCGCGCTGGGCCACCGCCTGGTGTCCCAGCTCCAGTTTCAGGGCATACTCGGCATCGGCCACCGCGCTCCGTTTGCGGGCCAGGGCCAGCTCGTAGTCCAGGGGGTCGATCTGAAGAACTTTTGTGTCTTTTTTTAAGAATCCGCCCTCCGTAAACTCAGGATGGATTTCTTGGACCTCTCCGGACACACGAGATTTCAGCAGTACTTCCCGGGCAGGAATAACCGTTCCCATTGCCGTAACGGCAATCTGATAGTCGGAACGTGCCACCGTTAGGACTTGAACCGTGGGACTCAATTTAGCCGGCGCCCGTTTCTGGGTCCGGGGGGCACTCTTTTTTAGGTAAGATGCCGCACCCACGCCGCTGGCGAGTATGAGCAGGGATAGGATAATTCTGACAATGGGTCGCCGTTTTAGAGGAAGGTTCGGCTGTTTTTCCGGAGACGGATCGTTTTGCTTGTCATCCACTATTTTCATTCCTGTTTAATATGGGTCTCCTGTTCCCGGTTATATCTTAAACCCCAACAATGCGAAATCCGATCATCGGGATCGTTATCGTTTCGAAACCCATTTTGTCATGTTTTTCATGGGACCATAAGGTAAACCGTATTCCTCAAGGAGTCAACGATTCCGTCCATGTTCCGCCCAGGGCGCGATAGAGACTGACACGTGCATTAAAAAGGTTTGCCCGCTGCCGTATTAAATCCCTCTCGAGCCTCTGAACCGCCAACAATTGGGTCAGCACCGGCAGGTAATCGGTAAGCCCGTTACGATAGCGTACCCCGGCCTCCTCGAGGGCCTTGCGCGCTGCGACCTCAACCCTTTCGAGCCCTCTGATGTGTTCCCGTTGCTTGGACTCGTTGACGAGGGCGTTTTCGACTTCTTTTATGGCCGTTAAAACCGCTTGACGGTATGCAGATAAATTTTCATCCACAATGGCCTGCCTGCGGTCCACTTCCGCTGCCCGCCGATTTCCATCGAATATCGGTGCCGTCAAATTGCCCGCCAGGCTGAGGAGCCAGTTATCGAAAAGCACGTCCATATCGCCCCTTCCGTATTGGGCTCCGGCAGTCAGGCTGATGGCCGGCAGACGATTTGCCCGGGCCGCCGCCACTTGCCATTCTGCCGCCTGTAGACGCATACCGGCCCTTCGCAAATCCGGCCGTGATGAGAGGAGGTCGGCAGGCAGTCCGGTGGCCGGGATTTCGGCCGGTTCAGGCAAGCCGACCCGGCCGATGTTCAATTCAGTCTGTGGCGATTTTCCCAGCAAAAGGGCCAGTTCATGTCTCAGCACCTGTTCTTCGGCCTCAACCAAAGGGATCTCGGCCCGGATGTCTTCGACAATCTGTTTTTGTTGATAAACGTCAAGGGCCGACACCATCGACATTCGAAATCTGAGCTCAATAAGCTCCAGGTATGTCCGGTTGACTTGAAGCTGATGTTCCAAAAGCCGTTTCTGCATCCCCTGGGAAACAATGGATATCCAGCGCCGGGCAACCTCTGACGCCAGTGTCATGGCGGCCGTATTCACTTCCTCCCGGGCGGCGGTCACATCCAGCAGGGCGGCTTCCCGATCGGACCGGATACGTCCCCAGAGATCCAGTTCATAGCTACTGATAAGACCCAGGGAATAGTCATCGTTGGATTCGGTTTTCGAAAATCCGTTGTCTGATCTTCGACGCTCATAAAAAGCGCCGCCGGTACCGGTCAAGTCCGGATAAAGTGCCGCACCGACCTGAACGGCCACTGTTCGCGCTTGATTGAGGCGGGACCAGGCTTCCTTCAGGGTCAAATTGTCGGCCAAGGCTTCTTCGATCAGTCCGGTGAGTTCGGGATCATTGAATTCTTCCCACCAACGCCCCAACGGTTCGGCTTCTTTGGAATAAAGTGAAAAAGTTTCCGGAAGTTCGCCGGCCGGCGACGGTCTTATCTGGGGTTTGAACGGATTGCAGGCTGTAAACAGAAGCAAGATGACCGTCAAACCGATAAATTCTTTTATACGATTCTTCATAGGTATTTACCGGCAGCATCTATTGGATTTTTGTCAGGTATTTATTACGATGTGTCTGTCAAAATATCAACAATTTAAATAGGTCATGTGCTGATTTAAGATGCCGGTGGTCACCGGAAATTCGGAATGGCTGTTTTCACCCACGATTCGAATCAGCTTTCTTTTGATTTGATATAGTCATTGATTCCCTTTCCAAGGGTATCGATCATCGTGCGAAAGCGATCCTCATCCGGTTCTAAAAGCGTGACCCGAAAACCCTGCAAGTTTGTGTTAAAGGAGGTCAGTGGAACCACACAAATTCCAGTGGAAGCCAGCAAGTAATATACAAACCGTTTATCCGGTTGTATATCTGGAACGGAAGTCAGTGTTTCCACCAGTTCAACAACGGATGGATCGGAAATGGGCAGGGTTTGCCGATGGTTCAGGAGGCCGTCTTGAAAAATCACACTCATATACAGCGCACCGTTGGTTCGGTTTGCCAGCACACCGGGGATATCTTTGAGCCGATCAAAGGCGATCTGTGAGAATTTTTCGTATCGCAGGCGTCGTTTTTCCAGGTATCCCGGGTATTCGGGGTGTTGCAGGATGTGCGGAATGGCCTTTTGGGGGAGGGTTGTCGAACACACCTCAACCATTTTGGCGTTGAGAATGCTCTTGATGTATTTTTCAAACTGTGGCTTTCTCTGCGCATTGTACACTTCGATCCAGCCGCAGCGGGAACCGGGCCAGGGGAGTTCCTTGGAAATCCCCTTCATGGAAATCGCCGGAACTTCGCCGATGACCGCTGCCAGCGGTTCGGTCTTCTGCCCGTTGAAAACCAGATTCTGATAAACTTCGTCAGCAATGATAAAAAGGTTGAAATCTGCTGCAATATCGACAATTTCCCTTATCAAGCCCCCCGGATAAACAGCACCGGTCGGATTGTCGGGGTTGATGAGTAGTATACCGGCAACGGCCGGATTGTATTTGACCCGCCGCCGCAATTCATGGACGTCCGGAAACCAGTGGTTGTTGGGATCGAGAGGATAAGAGACCGGCGGAAGACCGGCGTGGGCGGCTTCACATGCAGAGTGGGTCGTATACGTGGGGGACGGCGTTATCACCCGGGCGGTACGGCGCAAAAATCCATAGGTTTTCGTAATGGCATCTCCAAGACCGTTAAAAAAAATGATATCCTCCGGGGTGATGCGGCAATGGCCGTTGCTATTGTTCATGCCCACCAGAAACTCCCGCGTTTCCAGCAGTCCTTGGGTGGGGCAGTAACCGTAGCTATCGTCTTCCATGACCAGCCGGGAAACGATCTTTTTCATCCAATCGGGGATCTTTTCACCTTTTGCCACAGGATCGCCGATATTTTCCAGATACACGGGAACGCCCAGTTCTTGGAGTTTATCGGCGACCCGCACGATATTTCTAATTTCATAATTCAGTTCTTCTGCGCCAATGTGTACAATTCCGGTCCGCATGAGATATAATCCTCCTTGTCCTTCAAATAAAAAGGGCTGCTGGAGTCCTTTGCAGCCCTTAAAACTAAAAAAGGCTGCGGTCGAGTGCCTGCAGCCCTGGTTTTTTTTATAGGGAAATCAGATCATCTGCTCCCCTCCAGGACCGCAGGCCCGCCGGCGGCGGCCGCCGCAGCAGCGCCGGTCGCTTGGCATGCATTGTTGACCCTGGATTTGGAAGCTTGAATCATCTTGGATTTCCTTTCATTCTGGATGACCTCTTACCATGTCTCCCGGTATATGTCACGATTTTTTTTGCCCACAAAATTCTTCGGAAGAACTCCGGACTAAACAGTGCCCAGCCACCCTTGTTAAATGGGCACGGTGCGTTTCCAATTCATAAATGAGAGGGCGGGGAGCTTTTATTCTAACTCCTTGAGTACCAGCGGAATGGATGATCTTTTTTTAAAGCGGTTTAAAAAAAGATCATCCATGAAGCGACTTTATTAAAAAACACCCCCACCCCTCAACTAAATCGCCTTTCCGATGATCCCAAAAAGTTCCAAGCCGTCTTTGGCAAAAAGAACCGCAAACACCAGAAGTATTATTCCCAATAACCTGATGGTGTAAATGTAATTTCTGCTTTTCAGAAAGAACCGGGATTTTCCCACCACAACCGCCACCAAAACTTTCGAACCCACAAGGAATACATAAAAACCGAGAATAAAAGCAGATGCCGGGAAAATGCCGATATGGAACGCTTTGAGCACCAGAGGCGCCCCTATGGTAAACCAGAACAAATAGGGCGCCGGGTTCAAAAAATTTGCGATGACCCCTTTTCGAATCGATTGGGGTTTTGTTTGCGCCACTTCAATATCGACGCCCTTGAAGGATATGCCTTCGTAACCCAGATAGACCAGAAATGCGCTACCCAGTAACGAAACCACTCCCAGCAGTGCCAACATGTTGGATAGCCGGGAAAGAACGAGTATCGTAAATATTACAATGGGAAAATCTGTCAGGACCGGTGCGATGGAGACTTTAATCCCTTCTTTGACATCGTGTTTCAGGGTTTCGGAAATGACCAATGTCAGCAAAGGGCCCGGGGACAGCCCGGCGCTGAGGCCAAAAACAACGCCCGAAAACAAGAAGGAAAATCCGAGTGCCATGAGGTTGCTAAATTGCCTTTACGAATGCATTGAGTAAGTACCAAAGGAGCACAAAGCCATCCGGGTTTAACGATGGATCCAAAATCCGGCGGCGTGCAACTCGTGAGGATATTTCTGTCACAACATATTTGGGGTGTCAAGGCAGAACCGGTGAGAAGCAGGGTGAACGCATTTGATTTCGGAAAAGCGAAACGACCGCGTGTTTCTCTTGGAAACCGACGGACTGTTCAAAGGGTTATATACGCACGTTGCGTTGCCAATTCATAAATGAGCAATTTTTGTTCGGATCAAGGCCGCACAAGGGTTTTCGGCCCCCGCAAACAAAGCGGGACCTGTATGCCGCAGCCGGAAACCCGCGGAGAACGCAGATCCGGGTTAAAAGGGCCATTTATGGATGGAAACCAGTTAAAATGTATATGAAAGAACTTCCATGCCGAGTATCAACGTAATGACCCCCAACAGCCGGGTTATTCGAGATTCATCCGAATAAATGCTCGCCCAAGCACCAATTCCGACCCAAACTAGGCTAATTGTAAAAAGAATCCAATTCGGCATGAAAAACCTCCTCTATTAAACGCTAAAATTCATATATGCAAATATCATGCACAAATTAATATTGAAATCGACAGCCAAGTCTTTTTTTAGGATTTTCAGGGAGTTAAGGCGTTTTAAATAGAAATGAAAAGAACGAATATGAAATAGACGTGCCAAGAATTGTTACCTCTTTTACATAACTGATAGTTCGGTAAAAAGTTAAACGTGAAAAGTCTATATTTGGCTGCCCAGGGTCCGGACAAAAAAAAGCAGGGTCATTGCTGACCCTGCCCTATTCGCCTTGAAAGCCTCTTTTGTTTCAAGACATCATCCGG
>JAHECI010000001.1:0-36873 GCA_024641825.1 Desulfobacterales bacterium
CTCCAAACCATCAAAGATGGCTTGAAACAAAACCGATGGCCGGGGAGATTGGAGGTTGTATCCTCAGCGCCCCTGATCCTTCTTGACGGCGCCCATAATTTCATCGCTGCCAGAAATCTTGGAAGATACCTGGGTGAGAATTTCTCCCACCGTAATATTACCCTGGTTATCGGTATACTCGACGATAAACCATATAAGGCCATTCTGAAAACCCTGCTTCCCCTTTGCAAAAAGGTCATATTAACCCGTCCGAAAATCGATCGGGCCATGGCCCCGGAAAATCTTCATTCAACTGCAAAGGGATTCATATCAGACATACACATCATACCCGACGTCCATAACGCCATCGCACATGCCATGGAAAACGCATCACCCGAAGACGTTATCTGTATCGCGGGGTCCCTTTACGTGGTCGGCGAAGCAAAAGAGATGTTTGAAAAAAATCCGGTTCCATAAAGGAAAATGAGGCTCTCCGCCGAAAACGGGCAGGGCATTAAAAATCAAATGGTTTCGCCCGGGGACCGACGTTATCAGGCTTGACATATCCGGGCTGATGAAATATTTATGTGTGTAATAACGGTATAAACGATGCATGCGCCCGTAGCTCAGTGGATAGAGCGTCAGCCTCCGGAGCTGAAAGTCGCTGGTTCGAACCCAGCCGGGCGTACCAGGGCAACTCCATTCAGCCGATTAATTTCTCTTTTTAAAGTCGCGAAGCCCATCGACGATCTTGCTATCAACAGCATTGCGGACCGGCATTTGAAGAATCGCCAAGCAGTGGAAAGATCGATGGGAGCCTAAAAACTCTTTTGTGGGCAATATTGAAAATCTCTATAACAGACCCGGTTAACACCGTTTTTGAGTTCACCTCGCTTGTGTTTTCAACAAAGGAGAACGGTTATGGCAAATGAGGACAAACCTCTGGGTGCAGACCAAGTCGAAGCGCGTTTATCTGAATTGCTTTCTGAAATGTCTGAAGCTGAAAAAAAAGATTTTTTGGAAAAATTGGAAGAATGGCAGGCATGCAAACAGGAGGAAAAGCGGAAACACCCCCGGAAACGAATTTCCATTTATTCCGTCTGTTCCGGTTCTGATGCCTATTTCAGAGATTACATTCAAAATATAGGTGCCGGTGGTATATTTATCGAGACTCAAACGCCCCTATTCGTCAACCAAGAACTTACAACGACTTTTTTCCTACCCGGTTCTAAAGCACCGGTTAAAGCCAAAGGCACGGTGGTCAGGACCGATTCAAAAGGGATTGCCATCGAATTTGATGAACCCCTACCCGACATTTAATCCATCCGTTCGAAGCGTATCTGCTTGAACCTGTGTCCCCCATCCATCCCCCACCCCCTGGGAAATCGATTTAAAAGAGCGTGTCGATGGCTGCATTACTTTTTTACATGACACGGTCTTATGATTTTTTATGGTTATCCCAGGACATAAAACCGTTGATTTTCTTCGGCAATCTGATAAAAGTAAAGAATCCTGGCCCAGAGAACCAGGTTTTTCAGGACTAAATAAAGAGGCCGACGCCATGAAACTGAGGTTCAATGGACCCACAGACGGCGTGCTGATGATTCGACTTTCCGGGAATTGGCAGGTTGGGGAAGATCTCCCGTCTCCAAATGAAGTCAAAAACAGACTGGAGTCGGAAACAGACCTTCAGCGCGTTGCCTTCGACACAAAGGAACTCACCCGATGGGACAGCAGTCTTCCCATTTTTCTCCTTAAGATTAAAAACCTGTGTTCCGAGAAAAAGATTTATATGGATAGCGACGGACTTCCTCGGGGTGCCGAACGCCTTATGGAACTTGCCACAGCTGTCCCCAATGAGAAAGATGCCAGAAGCGTTGGGGAGAATAGAACCTTTTTCTCTCTTGTTGGGACAGAAACGATGGATCTTCTAACATCGGCAAAAGAAATGATTGCCTTTATCGGTGAAGCGTTTTTGGCTTTCATCAAATTTCTGTCAGGCAAGGCTCGCTACCGTCGATCCGACCTGTTCATGACGATTCAGGGATGCGGGGCCAAGGCGCTTCCGATTGTATCCCTCATAAGTCTTCTGGTCGGTTTAATTCTTGCTTTTGTCGGCGCCATACAGTTAAAAATGTTCGGTGCCCAGATCTACATCGCCAATCTTGTGGGCATCGCCATGGTCCGGGTGATGGGAGCTGTTATGACCGGCATCATCATGGCAGGCCGAACAGGGGCTGCCTTTGCCGCTCAGATCGGTACCATGGAGGTGAGCGAAGAAATCGATGCCCTCAAGACCCTCGGCATTTCACCCATGGAGTTTTTGGTTTTACCGAGGATGCTTGCCCTGGTTCTCATGATGCCGCTTCTCTGCATTTATTCGGACTTAATGGGCATTCTGGGTGGGGGGATCGTCGGCATTGGGATGTTGGATTTGAATATGTCCCAGTATTATATCCAGACCAAAGAAGCCATCAGTCTGAATGATTTGTGGATCGGACTTTTTCAAAGCGTCGTCTTTGGCGTTTTGGTGGCGTTGGCTGGATGTCTCAGAGGAATACAATGTGGACGCAGTGCCTCTGATGTTGGGGATGCAGCCACTTCGGCAGTGGTAACCGGAATCGTGAGCATCATCGTGGCAACGGCGACCATAACAATCATATGTAATGTGCTGGGCATATAGCCCCCATTATCCATGGAAAAAATCAACGCGCTAACCGGCGAAAACCTGGGCTGACCCGAAATCCCCAGAACCCTGATGCTCACAAACAAAAAAACGATTATTCGAAAAAAATAAATGACACCCCTGCAACAACATACGATAAAAACAGATCCATTCATCACGGTCCGGGACCTGACCATGGCATATGGGGACCATGTGATTATGCGGGATCTCAATTTTTCCGTGGGCCGCGGGGATATCTTCATTATTATGGGGGGAAGCGGTTGTGGAAAAAGCACACTGATGAAGATTATGCTGGGACTTAAGGTGCCGGCCGGAGGACAGGTTTTCTATGGGGACCTGAACTTTTGGGAAGCAGTTCCGGACAACAGAAAACACATTCTTCAGAATATCGGCGTTCTTTACCAATCCGGTGCCCTTTGGAGTTCCATGACCCTGGCTGAGAATGTAGCGCTTCCAATCGAGGAATATACGGACCTGAGCCCCAATGAGATCCGAGAGTTGGTGTCTTTCAAGCTATCCATGGTCGGCCTTGCAGGGCATGAAGATTCCTATCCTGCTGAACTCAGCGGGGGCATGCGGAAACGGGCCGGGATTGCACGCGCTATAGCATTGGATCCAGACATTCTGTTTTTTGACGAGCCGACGACAGGACTGGATCCGGTGAGTGCGAAGAGACTGGACGACCTCATCCTGGAGCTAAGAAACAGTCTCGGCGCAACGGTGGTGGTGGTAACCCATGAACTGGCAAGCATCTTTGCCATTGGAAACAATTCAGTATTTCTCGATTCAGACACGCGAACGATGACTGCCGCTGGAAATCCCAAACTGTTGCTTGAAAATTCCCAGGACCCAAAAATCATCAACTTCCTCACGAGAGGAAAAATGGAGGGACATTTACGTTGAGCAGGCAAGCCAGTAAAACAGTTATCGGCGGTTTTGTCGTGAGTGCAGTGGTTCTGGTCGTCATCGGCGTTCTGATTTTTGGATCCGGCAACTATCTAAAGGAACGATACAGATTCATGCTATTTTTTCAAGATTCCGTAAAAGGGCTGAGTGTGGGAGCTCCGGTTATTTTTATGGGGGTTAAGATCGGTGAAGTGAAGGACATTAACGTGATAGCAAATCCCTCGGAGTCATCTTTTTTAATTCAAGTCCTTATCGAGCTGGCATCCGGTAAAATCAAAAGGTTCAAAACCAAGGAATTAGATAATGCTCAGGAAATATATGAATACTGCGATCAACTTATAGCGCAGGGGCTTAGGGCCCGGTTGGGATTACAAAGCGTGGTCACCGGCCAGTTGCAGATAGAACTCGATTTTTTCCCTCAAGAAGCGGCAGTTTTCATGGCAACGAACAAGAAGTGTCAAGAAATACCGACCATTCCGTCCACCTTTGAAAAGCTGACAAAGACATTGGAGAACCTTCCTGTCAAAGAAATTTTTGACAAGCTGTCGTCTTCGCTGACCCGGATCGATGATCTGTTGAATTCACCGGGGACCACGGAGTTTTTAAAGTCTCTTAAACTCGTCGTCGAGGATGCAAGAAAGGTTCTGCATGAAGTGGACAAACAGGTTCAACCGATAACGGACAAAATAGGCCATGCCGTAGAAGCATATGAAAAACTCGCCCAAAACTTGGACCGGAAGGTCGATCCCCTGTTTTCTGAAGTCGATGAAACTGTCAAGGCACTGGCTGAGGCATCGAAGCAAGCGGAAAAGACACTCAGGGCGGTTGAAAATGTTGCGGGAGATAATTCTGTGGTCACCGTAGAGCTGACGAAAACACTCCGGGAGTTCTCATCTGCGGCAAGATCCATCCGGAACCTGTCCGATTATCTTAGCAGACATCCTGAAGCCTTAATCCGGGGTAAAGGTGGGGACAATAGGTGAAAAAAATGAAGAAAATCTTTTGGATTCAAACAGCCGTCATTTTAATGTGTTCCCTGTCGATTCTTGGCGGATGTTTACCAAAACCCAGCGCACCGACAAAATTGTATATCTTAAGCCCACTGGCACGTCCAGCGGTTGAAACGCACGATACGGCCGGTGAAATATTCACGGCCATCGGTGTGGGGCCTGTCCATCTTCCCGAGTATCTGGATCGACCTGAAATCGTGACCCGCATCACTCCCAATGAACTTAAGCTTGCAGAGCTTGATATTTGGGCGGAACCGTTACAGGTCAATTTTACCCGGGTTCTTGTGGAGAACATATCGAGGATCTTGAGCGCTGAGCCTGTGGCCGTCTTCCCTTGGGGAGCATCTCCACAGATCGATTTCCAGGTTGATATTGAGGTGGTTCGGCTCGATGGAGACATGGCCGGGGAGGCTTTCCTGACCGTACAATGGTCGATTTTAAATTCATCGAACAAATCCATCCTTATTTCGAAAACGTCACAATACACCGAACCGGTTGCCGGAACAGGCTATTCTGCCCTTGTGGCTGCTCAGAGCCGTATGATAGGGGTTTTAAGCCATGATATTGCTGAAGCGATAAGATCTCTCCATCGGTAGCGTAGAGCATTCCGTCTTGATCGCCAAAATTTTCCTGTCCATCTGCCTTTGGATGAAGGTTTTCTATGATATATTTTTCTAAATCCTTGAATGATGCGCTTTTAGCTGTTGACTTATTAATTTTGCTGTTATAACCATCAACCTATAAAGGTTTGTCAAGTTGTAATTAACACGAACATAGGAGGTAAAAGATGACAAAGGCTGAATTGGTCGAAACAATGGCAAAGGATGCAGACATTTCCAAAGCGGCGGCTGGAGCTGCTTTGGAGTCTTTTATGGCAAATGTTACAAAAGCTTTAAAGAAAAAGGACGGAAAAATTACGTTGGTAGGTTTTGGCACTTTTACAAAAGTCCGTCGCAAAGCTCGAAAGGGTCGGAATCCTCAAACCGGTGAGCCCATTAAAATTAAGGCAAGAAATGCGGTAACATTTAAAGCTGGGAAGAAGCTCAAAGACGCGATCTAATCTCAATCAGACGATAAGGCTTGACTGTCAATCTATTTTTTCAAAATGCCATAAAGGATTCTTATCGGTTTTTTGAAACTCCTTGAAGCTTCGTTGAAACGGTATTCTCACTGTGATCCAACCAGCCACTGTGTACCCTCAACCAAGAATTTTTTGATCCATTTTAGGTACCCCCCGCATTCCCCGGAGCCATCACCGGGGAATGCGATTCCACTTGCGGTCCCATGCCCTTTTAAAACACGTCATTTTTTTACCCCCCACCGTCATCTCCGAAAATTTTTTCCATAAAATGGCGATCTCTTTTTTGCCTCTTCCTTCGGTACAGCAGAGCGACGGTGTGTTTCTCTTGAAAGCCGAATGGCTGTCTGAAGGGATTTAGCACGGGGTAGACCGAGCCGAATGAAATTATAATTTAAAACATCCATCGGATTTTTTATTGACGAATGGTTCTTTATAACTTTGGAACGGCTCGGGCTTACGGGTGCTCGAGCACAAGTTCCAGTCGGTTGGGAAGAGATATACGTCGTCGTGGAGCGTTCTCTCTCTGTTGGGATTCAAATATGTTTGCCCTGACGACCTCTGTGGATATGGTTTACAAAAAGCATTTATCGTGATAGGTGAAAATTCCAAAATTCATTTTCTCTTTTAAAAAAACATAAGAATAGAGGATTTCAGAAATGGATATAGAACGTGAAAAGATCGATTTTGATGTGCTTTTCGTCGGCGGTGGGCCCGCAAATCTTGCCGGAGCCATTCGATTGATGCAGCTCGCCCGGGAAAAAAATATAACCCTTGAAGTTGCGCTGGTGGAAAAGGGCGCTGAAATCGGGTCTCATGCATTGAGCGGCGCTGTCCTGAATCCCCTGTCGTTAAAGGAGCTAATACCCGATTTTTTGGAAAAAGAATGCCCCATAGAATCGACGGTTAGAGAAGACGAATTCTACTTTCTCACCCGCAAAAAAACCTATCGACTTCCGATGATTCCCAAATACATGCACAATAAGGGCTTTTTCATTATCAGCCTTTCCAGGTTCACCCGGTGGCTCGGCAGTATTGCCGAAGATCTCGGGGTTAACATCTTTCCCGGTTTTGCAGGTAAAAAAGTCCTTTACGCGGAAGATCAAAAGACCATCATCGGCGTCCGTACCGGCGACCAGGGATTGGACAAGAACGGACAGCCCAAGAGTAACTTTGAGCCGGGTATCGATTTGATGGCCAAGGTGACGGTCTTCGGCGAAGGCGCAAGGGGGAGCCTGACCCGGGAAATATTGCAAAAACTGAACCTTTCTGCAGGCAAAATGTCCCAAGTGTACGAATCGGGCATCAAAGAAGTAATCCAACTTCCCGAAAACAATTATTTCACCTCCAGTAGAAGCAACGACATCCACATCTTTGGATATCCCCTGGGTTTGGACACACCCGGCGGCGGTTTTATTTACGAGCTTAAAGACAATCGAGTGTCTATCGGATTTTTGGTGGGACTCTCCTATGAGGATCCCATGCTGGATCTGTATGAAGAATTCCTAAAATTCAAACAACATCCGTTTGTCGCAGGCATCATCCAGGGGGGAAAAGTCCTGGAACAGGGGGCGAGAACGGTGTCCACCGGCGGCTATTTTACCATCCCCAGGATGGCCGTTGACGGCGGGGTATTGGTGGGCGGCGGTGCAGCCATGCAGAACACACCGGGCTTAAAGGGAGTTCATCTGTCCATGAAGTCAGGAATGCTAGCGGCGGAAGCGATCATAAATGCACTTGAAAAGCAAACCGTTACACAAGAGGCCCTCGGGCTCTACCATGAATTGTTCGAAAAAAGCTGGGCCAAGAAGGAAATTTACGAAGGAAGAAATTTTGCCCAAGCCCTTTCAAAACGCGGACCGGCCAAGCTTATCCATCTTGCCGCTCAGTATTTGAGCAACGGCCGGGGCTTTATCGATAAAATGCCCATTGAACCGGACTACCAAACACTAAAACCGGTAAAAGCGAGCAACGAGGACGCTCGTGGGGCATCTGAAAAAAATACCATCGACGGCGTTCTGTATGTCGACAAACTTACCGGGGTCTATTTGTCCAAGACCATGCACAGGGAAGATCAACCCAGCCACATCATCGTTCATGACCGCGATCTTTGCGTCAATGAATGTTTTAAAATCTATGGATCTCCATGTACAAGATTCTGCCCGGGCGACGTATATGAAATCGAAATCGATCCAAAGACATCCGCACGGCGACTCAAATTGAACCCGTCCAATTGTCTGCACTGCAAAACCTGTGACATTAAGGATCCATACCGAAATATATCATGGACATGTCCGGAAGGGGGAGAAGGACCGGGATATACGGTGCTATAATCTTCCTTTCCTTAAAATAGCGATAAGAAGCCATATCCCCATGATTGCAGCGGTTGAGAACAGAACGATCCCGATCAGAGATATTCCGTAGAACAGGGGCGGAATTTCAGAAATCACGATAAGGGCCGAACCGATAATCAGAGCGGCAATAATAATTGAGAACGATATTCTGTTGCTGATCCTGTCATGGGTCGCCAGCATGGCATCGAGTCCCTGGTGTTCCATTTTCAAAGACAGTCTCTGCTGCCGGATCAGCCGGGTAATTTCGAGCATGTCTTTGGGGAACTTCTCGACGAATTGCAGCGTTTCAGATACCAGCTTTATCAAATCCTCGGCAATTCTTTCAGGGTGGAACCGTGAAAGCTTTATCCGTCTGATGAACGGCGCGGTCTGAGCGATCATGTCAAAATCCGGATCGAGAACCAGTGCAACCCCCTCTATGGTCGTCATCGCCTTCATCATCAGGAAGATATCCGGCGCAATCATGAGACGATGGCGGGATATCAACTCGAGCAAATGGTTCAGCAGTTTGCCCACTTCGATATTCTTCAGAGGTTTGTAAAGATGCCGCCCCATGAAATCCGTAACATCCCTTTCCAGCTGGCGGATATCCGGCTCGTCATCCCAAGATGTCAGCTTCAGGATCACCTGGGTTGTTTTTGTTTCATGCCGGTGGGCCACGCTGTCGATCAAATCGACAAAATTCTCCCGGGTCTGACGGTCCACAGAGCCGGTCATGCCAAAATCGAGCAGACAGATCACATTGTCAGGAAGTATAAAAATATTCCCGGGATGAGGGTCGGCATGAAAGAAACCGAAATCGAACACCTGCTTTAAATAAAAGTTTGCACCCCGAACGGTAATGGTCTTCCGGTCCAGTCCGGCCCCTTCCAGCCTGTCGATTTCAGATACCTTTATGCCATCGACCAATTCCATGGTAAGAACCCGTTCGGTGGTCATGTCTCGGAAAACTTTGGGGATGTAAGTTGTGGGGTCGTTCAAGAAATGCCGGGCAAATCTTTCCATGCTGGTGGCTTCAAGGGTGTAATCGATTTCCTTTTCGAGGGTTCTGGCAAATTCTTCGATGATTTTAATCGGTCGGTACAGGGCGATCTCTTCTATGTTGCGTTCCACCAGCATGGCCAGATGAAGCATGATCTCGAGATCGATTTCTATGATTTTTTTGATGCCGGGCCGCTGAACTTTGACGGCCACCGTTTCACCGTCCTTCAATCCGGCCTTGTGAACCTGTCCGATGGACGCCGAGGCAAAAGGGAGTTCATCAAAAAAATCAAAAAGTTCTTCCAGAGGTGAGCCGAACTCCGTTTCGATGGTCTCCTTGGCCTCGCTGAAAGCAAAGGGCGGCACGTTATCCTGAAGTTTGGAAAGTTCGTTTGTGAAATCAACCGGAACCAGATCCGGGCGTGTGGAAAGAACCTGTCCCAACTTTACGTAGGTGGGCCCCAGTTCTTCAAAGGCCATTCTCACCCTTTCCGCCCGTGAAAGTTTTTCAATACGGTTGCGCCGATTTTTGGAAATCAACTGAAGGCCGACTTCGATGTACTGCTCGATTTTCAGCAGTTCAATCAGATCTCCAAAGCCATACTTGAAAAGAACAGCCAGTATCTGACGATATCGGTTAAGATTTCGGTAGGTTCGGCCTACAACGCCGATCTTTCGTATACTTAGCATTTAGATAGAATGTCGGGAAAGGGTGTTTTACTTGGGTGTGCCCGGACCCTCGCTAATCGCTTTTTTCAGCTCCCGTATCTCCTTTTTCAGCCCCTTCAATTCATCGCTCGTTACAACATCGGCCTTTTTCATAAAATCTTTAACAGCCTTTTGCACCTTTTCTTCCAGCTTTGTCTGTGTTTCGTCGTACCTTTTCTGAAGATCTTCCAAAAATTTCGTTCCTTCATTTTCAGTCATTTTGCCCTTGTTTACAAGCTCTCTGGCCAGGTCTTCAACCTCATCCTTGGCGATGAGGGCCAGGCCGATACCGGTCAACATGGATTTTTTGATTATATTAAGCATCAGAGCCTCCTTAGGGTTCTTACTTCAATTTTCCGATCAACGCACTGGCAATGGTGTTTTTCTGGATCTCCTTGGTGCCTTCATAAATCTCGGTGATTTTGGCATCCCGGTAAAAGCGCTCGACTTCATACTCTGCCATGTATCCGTATCCTCCAAGCAGTTGAATGGCTTCATCGGCGACTTCAACAGCAGTACGTGCGGCATACATCTTGGCCATGGATGTCAATTTTGGATCGATACGCCCCTTGTCAAAGTTCCAGGCAGCTTTGTAGGTTATAAGTCTCGAAAGCTCTATTTTTGTGGCCATATCCGCCAGCTTGTGCTGGGTGACTTGGAACTGGGCAATTTTTTTCCCGAACTGCTCTCTCTGTTTTACATAAGCCAACGCGCGATCAAAAGCGCCCTGTGCGGTCCCGAGTGCCTGGGCGGCAACCAAGATTCTGCTTTCGTCAAAAAACTCCAGCACATGGTAGAAGCCCTTCCCTTCTTTTCCGATAAGATTTGAAGCCGGAACACGGACATCTTTAAAGTTAACCTCGGCCGTAGACATCATGTGGATGCCCATTTTTTCACCGACATCCGTGGCGGACACACCCTTTCGATGGGCCTCCACCAGAATCAAGCTTATTCCGCGATACGTCGGTTTGCTTTCCGGGTCGGTTTGGCAGAGAACACAGAAAAAACCGGCAGTTTCACCATTGGTAATGAATATTTTCGATCCGTTTATGACCCATTCATCCCCATCTTTTTCTGCCGTTGTATTCATGAAGGTAATATCAGAACCGTGATCCGGTTCTGTGAAAGCACCTGCAGAAAGCATTTCCCCTTCTGCAACGGCCGGCAAATATTTTTCCTTGAGGGCATCACTGCCAAAACGCAAAATGCATTCCGATGCAAACCCGGCAAGGATCAACGCACTGCCGATGGTAGAATCCCGGCTGCAGAACTCCTCGGCAACAAGGATATTTTCCAACACGCCAAGCCCCTGGCCGGAATATTCTTCCGGAAAATGAATGCCGATGAATCCCAGATCAGCGGCTTTTCTCCAAATCTTTTCCGGAAATTCATGTTTTCTGTCGAGTTCGAGTGCAAGGGTCTTGTCAAATTCACCCTTGGCAAAATCCCTGGCTGCTTTCTGAATCTCTTTTTGTGATTTTGTCAGTTCAAAATCCATCTTGCTCCTCCATCACGTTGAAGGTTTTACGATAGATAGGGGGGTATCTTTTTTAGGAATTTAGCATATGCCCTGCCCTATTGCAAGGAGTTTGAAGGTCAGCAGCCATTGCAAACCCTGCCACTTCTTAAACATTCGCAAAAGGTGCTTGACGGATCCCTTTGACTGGAATAGTTACATATTTTAGGCCTTTTTCGAAACCGTCCACATTAACACATAACTTGGAAAGGAAATTAGACCCTATGCCGTTTTCAATTGCCCTTGCCGGAAAAGGAGGCACCGGGAAAACAACCGTAGCAGGTCTGCTCATCAAATATCTGGTAAAGACCGGCAGGACGCCGGTTCTTGCGGTAGATGCAGACAGTAACGCAAACTTAAATGAAGTCTGTGGTCTTGAAGTCACCGATACCCTGGGCAACGCTCGTGAAGAAATGAAAAAGGGAATTGTGCCCAGCGGAATGACCAAGGACATTTTTATGAACATGAAACTACAGCAGGCGGTTGTGGAGGACGACGGATACGACCTCATTGTAATGGGACAGCCTGAAGGCCCGGGATGTTATTGTGCTGCAAATACCCTTCTCACAGGATTTTTGGAGAAACTGACGGGAAATTATCCTTACATCGTCATGGATAATGAAGCTGGAATGGAGCACATCAGCCGGCTAACCACCAGTAATGTCGACGTCCTCCTCACGATTTCAGACACCTCCCGCCGGGGGCTACAGGCGGCCGTTCGAATTAACGATCTGGCAAAAAATTTGAATATCGGTGTCTCCAAAAGCTACCTAATAATCAATCAGACCAAAGAAGCGCCGTCCGATACGGTTCTGAACATCATTAAAGAAAATGGGTTAGAGCTTGCCGGAACCATCCCCGAAGACCCTACCGTATATGAATATGATCTGAACGGTCGTCCGACCATCGAACTGCCGGAAGACAATACGGCGGTTATGGCTGCATATGAAATATTTGATAAAATAATCGAGTAGCGCCTTTTGTGACGACATGAAAAAAACAGGCTTTCTGTACGATGAAAGATATCTGCTTCACGATACAGGCCCGAATCATCCTGAGTCGCCCGAAAGACTCAAGGCTATTTATCAAGGGATAAAACAAGCCGGCCTCCTCCCCAAGCTGACCTTAATTCAGGCGATGCAGGCGGATTTAGAGTGGGTTGAAACTGTCCATTCAAAAAATTATATCCAACGCTTTGAAGCTGCCTGCCGTTCGGGTAGTACCACGTTTGATTATCCGGACAATCAAATGTGTGCCGAAACTTTCGAGACGGCGCTTCTGGCCGTAGGCGGGGTACTCGATGCCACGCGACAGGTCATGACCGGTCAAATAGACAATGTTTTTTGTGCGGTCAGGCCGCCGGGCCATCATGCTGAACGTGAATTCGCCATGGGATTCTGCTATTTCAACAACGTTGCAATCGCCGCCAGATATCTTCAAGCAGAATGGGGCATTCAAAGGGTTGGAATCGTGGATTTCGACGTGCATCATGGAAACGGCACCCAACACATTTTTGAAGAAGATCCTACGGTATTCTATTACTCCATTCATCAGCACCCGACATTTGCTTTTCCAGGAACTGGTCGTGTTTTTGAAACCGGCAACGGTGAAGGAGAGGGCTCGACTCGGAATTATCCGGTTTTACCGGGTCATGGAGACAAGGAATACCAGGGCCTTGTGGAAAGAGATCTTATGCCGGTGATGGAAGCATTCAGCCCTGAAGTAATCTTGGTGTCAGCGGGTTTTGATGCCCATGTCGACGACGACATGTCAGACATACAACTTTCAACAGAGGGATTTTCAAGGATCATGCAGAGGATCGTCGCCCTGGCCGATTTTTGCTCAAACGGAAGATTGATTTCCGTCCTTGAGGGAGGATACTGCATAAAACGTCTACCGGAACTTGCGGCGAACCATGTTAAAATTTTATTGAACATTTAACCCGGAGCCTTCTGATACGAAGAACCCAAAAGAATCGAAAATGTTCAATGGTTTTCAACACAAAAAATTGTCGTTTAGAAGGGTTTGCTCAAAACATGAAAAATTGAAAGACTAAGATCTACAACCATTGGAGGCTAAAATGTTTATCAGCAAAATAATGACTAAAAATCCCGTCACCGTTGACCCAGACGCTGATATCTTACAGGCACAGGAACTATTGGCCAAACATCGGTTCCACCAGCTTCCCGTGGTCGACGCACATAATTTTCTCATTGGAATCGTCACGGATCGTGATATCAGAAGTGCGTTGCCCTCCGTTCATCTGGAAGATGACCTCGGAAAGGCGGAACGGAAACGTTTTTCAGAAATTAAAATAAAAGATATCATGACAAAAGATCCCGTCACCATTTCTTCCTTATATACCCTCCAAGACGCCCTTATTCTGTTGCAAAAAAAACGTGTCGGAGCATTTCCGGTTGTCGATGACGCGGGTATTCTTAAAGGCATTATCTCTGTTAGCGACCTGTTAAAGGAACTCATCACCGTCTTGGGATTAGAAGAACCCGGAACCCTGTTGTGCATTATCGTTGAGAATAAAATCGGACAAATGAAAAAGATTGTTGATGCCATTACTGAGGAACATATTTCATTCGGCAGTGTTCTGGTTGCCAGATACTGGGAAGAGGGAAAGCGGGCGGTTTTCCCCTATCTTTTAACTCAAAATATCGGTCCATTGAAAAGAAAGCTTAAAAATATGGGGTATACATTGCTCGACCCAATGGATTGGAATGTGGATCAATAACCCTAAAATGACTGATGGAAAACAAAACGTTAAAGATCGCCAAAAATTTATAGATACCCCTTATAAAGATCTTTATATCTACTATCTTGAAGGCCGGTTGAAATCGAACCCTAAAATATTCCACGATCATTTTATCGGCAACTGGCAAGAAGATGAATTCTCTTTTCTTTTCTTTTCCAGACCCTCTCCGGAGGAAGTGGAAAAAATACTCCGTTCAAACCCCGGTTCGGCCCTTCTTGAAGAATTCCAAATGACATACGACCAGTGGCAGGGTGACAAGATCACCCCCTTTAAGATCGGTCGGTTTCATATCATACCCCCCTGGGGAAAACCGTCGAACAGAACGGGTACATCCCCGGAAGATCTCACCGTTCTTCTCGATCCGGGTGTGGTATTCGGCAATGGGTTGCATACCACAACCCAAGATTGCCTCGAAGCCCTTGAAATGGTATTCCTCCGAGAAAACATCGCGTCCGCCCTCGATCTGGGAACAGGAACGGGCCTGCTATCCCTTGCCGTATCGTTGCTCGGCTGTAAAACCACACTGGCCGTCGACGTTAATTTTTTAGCCGCAAATACCGCCCTAAGAAACGTCCGCTTAAACGGTTTGGAAAACACCATTCTGGTCGCTCAAGGTCGGGCCGAGGATTTTATTGACTCACCTTCAGATCTTATGATAGCAAATATCCACTATGATGTTATGAAGCAGCTAATAATATCTCAAGGTTTTTTGAAAAAAAAATGGTTTATTCTGTCCGGCCTTTTGCGAAGCCAGGCGAGGGATTTACGCTTTAAATTGTCGCGGCTCCCAATACGTATCATTAAAGAATGGTCGCGTGAGGACATCTGGCATACTTTTTTAGCAAAGAAAGGTTGACAATGTATATCAAATGCTGGGGGTCAAGAGGCTCCATTCCAGTTTCGGGGAGAGATTTCATAAAATACGGTGGTGATACCACTTGTCTGGAAATCAGAACCAAAAGTGACGACATCATCATCGTTGATGCCGGAACCGGCATACGACGGCTCGGCAACCGTTTAATCCAGGAAAACCGACACAAGTACAACATTATTTTCACCCATGCCCACTGGGATCATTTAATGGGATTCCCCTTTTTCAAGCCCCTCTACAGTGAAGCGGCTGAATTCAGGATGTACCGGTGCCCGTTTCACAGTGAATTTGTGGAAAACATCCTTTCCAGGATCATGACCCCGCCAAGCTTTCCGGTGAGATATTCTGAAATAAGCGCAAAAATGGAATATGTCGGGGCTTTTGTTGAGGCGTTTCAAATCGGATCTGTAACGATAACACCGATCCCAATCAGTCATCCAAACAAAGGGAGCGGATACAAATTTACCGAAAACGGCAAATCTTTCGTCTTTCTGACCGATAATGAACTGGATTTCGTACATCCCGGCGGTCTGACGTATACGGACTATCTGGAATTTTCTGCAGGTGCTGACCTTTTTATTCATGATGCCGAATACATCCCTGAAGAGTATCCCTCCACCATAGAATGGGGGCACTCGGTATTTACCAGAACCCTCGATCTTGCCCTTGAAGCCGGAGTCAAACAGTTTGGCTTGTTTCATTTAAACCAGGAGCGGACGGATCGTCAAGTGGATGATATTGTCGAGACCTGCAGACAAACCATCGCCGACAGAGGTCATAAACTTGAATGTTTCGCTGTGGGCTGCGATATGACGTTTAGTCTGTAACTCGAATCTTTCCGTTCTTTGTCTTTGTAATGATGGATGACCCTATTCAAATAGCTGCAAAAGATCTTGCCAACACCCAAAAAGTTGTCGCCTTAACCGGCGCCGGGATCTCTGTTGAAAGTGGAATTCCCCCCTTCAGGGGGAAAGGCGGATTGTGGGAAAAATTCGATCCCATGGAGTACGCCCATATCAACGCTTTTATGAAAAATCCGGCCAAGGTTTGGAATGTCCTCATCAAAGAAATGAAAGAAATCATCGACAAAGCCAAGCCCAATGATGCCCACAAAGGGCTGGCCAGACTCGAAGATCTTGGAATATTAACAACGATCATCACCCAGAATGTCGATGGCCTTCACCAAGTGGCCGGCAATACGGACGTCATCGAATTTCACGGAAATTTTGCATGGCAACGGTGTTTGGACTGCGGCAGTCGATGCGAAACCGCCAAAATCGATGTAACGCGCATTCCCCCCCGATGCGAATGCGGCGGGATTTACAGACCGGACTGTATCTTCTTTGGTGAGATGATCCCGCCACAACATCTGTATCGGTCTGAAAAGGTCGCTTCCAACTGCAACATCATGCTGGTGGTGGGGACATCGGCCCGTATTCAACCCGCCGCTTCCATTCCTGTTATGGCAAAGCAGGCCGGGGCAAAGGTCATAGAAATCAATACCGAAAGAACACCTCTTTCAGAAAAAATCAGTGATTATATCATCCTGGGAAAGGCCGGCGAGGTAATAAAACGATTAACCGCCGAAATCGAACGTTTGAAGAATTTGAACCCTATTTAACCCAAGCAGGAACCCGCGATGCTCCGTGCAAACCTTTACGAAAAAGACATCGACATCGAGCCGTATGTCTCTTCCACCGACTGTAGGGCTTGCGGATTTCACAGCCGGACAGAGTTTATAGACAAACTTCGCGCTGGACAGCTCAAGCCCTCCCATTGCAAGATGGCAAAGATGCGCTTTTTTCCTTTACTCTGGGCGGCAAGGCCCAATGAGATTCTGCCCGAAGTGGAGGTTTTGCAACTCCCGAATCCGGTCCCCGCCGGACTTTTTCCAATCAATCAGCCGGGAGAAAATTCTCCCATCTTGGTCTCGGGCAACTCAAAGCTTACCGGTGAGGTTCTCACGGCAGTCCTTTCCACGACCTTGAGCCCATTCTGGTACCTGGTTGTGGACACGGATGGACATACTGTGGACATGGCCATGGTCTACGAAGCTCTCACCGCTGAACGGGTTATCCAGGGACTGTCTCAAGAAAAAGTGGATCGAATCGCTCCGGAATCGACCCTTTTCCTGCCGGGCTTTGCGGCTTCGATCCGCGATCAACTGGCAGCACAAAGTGGTCGGCCGGTAACCGTTGGACCGGTGTGCGCTGCTGAGCTTCCTATTTTTTTTGGAAAAACCCACTGGAAGTTGGCTTGACACACGTTCACAACGCTTCGGTCTAACCCGCATTTTCCATGAAAAACATCCAGTAGATTAAAAGGGCTAAACTCCCAACGCAAATCCAAAATTACAGCTCTATCCATCGGTCTTTCGCAATACACCGTCATCCTCAAAAAGATATTGATAAACGATCGCATGCCATGCCATTATCTATTACAGGCCATGGATTTCTACACATACCCAACCTGAGCCCTGGCTCAACGAAAATTCAGGATCCGATGGCCGATGTTGCGGATATCTCTATTTTTCATATGCCCCCTGAACACGTACACTTGAACAGATCGGCCGGCCAAAAAATATATGGGGTCAATCTGGAAGAACCGTTGAAAATTGGGGCTATCCAAAAAAATGAGACCATCGACGACTGACCCTCGAGGCCCAAAGGAACCGACCGTACCCATGCGTAAGCCCAAAAAAATCATCATCGGAATCATTGTCGCAACGGCAACGTTGCTGGTTGCCCTTGCGGTATTATTGCCCGCTCTGTTAAATACCGATGCAATAAATGCCCGGATTGCTAAGGCCGCTTCCCAGGCCATAGACGGGCAAGTCGACTTTGAACAGATCCGATTTGCCTTTCTGCCCCGACCCCATGTGATCATCTCCCAAGGTCAAATGGCTGTACAGGACGTTGTTCAGGGTACCTGGTCGGAAATTTTGGTGTTTCCAAGGCTGAGCGCCTTTTTACTCGCCCGTATCGAGGTGGCCGACCTGACGGTGAAACAACCCGATTTTAAACTAAAGCTTCCGGTATCGTCCGGGGAAAAAACCGATGAATCTCAATCTGTTCTGAAAAATGGCGATCTTCGCCAACAGATCGAAAAAGGACTCGGGGCCCTGGTTGCTGTGCTCAAAGATGTAGAATTGACAATAGAGAACGGCCATCTGAGCGTATGGGCCCAAGACAAAGCGCCTCTGGAGTGGCAGGATATCACCGCTGGCCTTTCTGTGGCCCATCATCGGGTATCCGTGGATCTCACCTGCAAATCGTCTTTTTTCCAAAAAATCGCTTTGAAAAGTGAGGCCAACCCCGACACTTTGAATGTGAACGGAACAGTCACCATAGAAGGGCTTGCGCCACATTCTCTCATATCCTACTGGCATCCTGACTCGGATCCGGGAATCACAGACGGCCAGATGGATGTTACCCTAGAGTTTCAATCCCAGGACGGGCGTAACTGGCAAACCGACTTTGAAAGTCGTATCTCCTCACTCAAGGTACAAAACAATACCCGCCAAGCCGACATCGGCCCTGGAGCTTTGAAAGGGCGCTGTCACGTCTCCGCCACACAGATGTCGATTCACATCGACCGTCTGGATCTTGACCATCCCCAGCTGTCCCTGGCCGGCACACTATCGGTGAATCCTTCCGAAGCCGGGGGTGTTCACCTCCAGGTAACCGGTCAAAACATCGATGCCCATGGAGTCCGGTCCACGGCACTGTCCCTGGGTGGACATATTCCCGATGTTCGGGAAGTGTTTGATTGGGTCAAAGGCGGTCGGGTCCCGGCCATCATGATAGAGGTCCAGGGCAAAGATTGGGCGGATTTGTCGGAGTTCGAACGCTGGCGAATTGATGGACACATCGCAGACGGCATCCTCTTTATCCCCGAAGTCGACCTGGATCTCACAGACGTCTTTGGGCATGCCGTCATCGAAAATGGCATCTTAACCGCCGAAAATGTCCGGGCCGACACCGGAAAGACACAGGGCCGGCAAGGTTCACTGAAAATAGGACTGGTGGGTGATGCCAAACCCTTTCATCTGGACATGGACGTAAATGCGGATCTGGCGCCCCTGCCGTCGATTTTAGATCGCGTCATCGATGATAAACAATTCAAGTCCGAGCTGTCCCGAATTGAGGATTTAAGGGGCATGGCAACCGGGAAACTCATCTTGGGGGAAAATCTGGATGACATCAGCATCCAAATCGATGTATCCCAATTCGATCTTATGGCCCGCTACAATCGCCTGCCCCACCCGCTGTCTGTCAAAGGGGGCCGCTTTCAGTTCAAAAACCGTGAGATCCGTATCAGCGACGTGAGCGGACAAATAAAAAACACGCATTTTTCCAAGATATCTGGCCGGATGAACTGGCGCCATACCCCTGAATTCGAGGTTCAGACCGGGGCCGGCGCGATGGTCCTGGCTGAAATTTATCCCTGGCTGAAAGAAAATGGAAACTTGGGGGAGTCTCTGAAGACCATCGAAACATTGAACGGATCGATTGCCGTCTCCGCGCTGGATCTGAAAGGCCCCGTTTCCCGTCCTTCAGCCTGGCGCTTTGACATCTCCGGCGACATTCAAAATCTGGCCGTGGAGACCCGCCGGCTTCCCCAAAAACTGGTTTTACCCCGGGGACATTTTAAACTCGGGCCGGAGACGCTGACACTTTCAAAAAGCCGCGCCCGCCTGCTCGATCTGGAAACCGACTTTTCTGTCCGGATCGATGACTATATGAACGGTGTTAACAAACTTCATTTTAACGGCAGCGGTAAAATGGGGCCGGACATTACCCAATGGATGGCCCATGAAATGAAAATTCCGGCACAATTCAATCTCAAGCCGCCCATATCCTTTTCGCTCCTGGATGTTGACTGGATCCGGTCCGGCGAAATTGCCGCCGCCGGCAGCATGACCACCTCAAACGGTCCAACGGTTACCGCCGACATTCGGTTTGCGCCTGCTGAAATCGACATCCGCCAACTGACCCTTCACGACCCTGCTTCCAATGCGGAGTTCTCACTCAGACACCAGTTCAAATCAAAGGTGACCGATCTCTCCTTTAAAGGAAATCTGGCCAAAGTCACACTAGATCAATTTTGGAAAAACAATCGATTCCTTGATGGAACCATCCAAGGAAATCTTCAGGCCAAAATCGATTCAAAACATCCGTTGAATTCTGTGGTCAACGGCCACCTGGAAGCACACCAGGTTTTTCTGCCATTTGAAGCGGCCGGCTCCCTCCGGGTCGATCACACCGTTTTGAGCGCCTCGGAAAAGAAGGTGACCATTCATGAAGCCGACATCGATTGGTTGGGCAATCGGTTCCATCTGGACGGCCATTCGACGTTCAAGTCCGACAGTATCTTTCTGGAAATGAACGCCACAGGAGAAGAGATCGATGCCAACCAATTTGAAACTCTATTCAAAGACACCGGCAAAAAAACACCCACGGACAAAACCGCGTCTCCAAGTATTTTTCAAGGAACCCTCCACATCGATGTCCAACGCGTGAAATACGGTTTTTATACCTGGTCGCCATATCGTGCCACGCTGACCCTTGAAAAAGACAGCTTGACCATGCGGGTCCATGAAGCCGTGCTCTGCGGCGTCGATACCCCGGGGACCGTCAAACTTTCATCACAGGGCATATGGGCAGAGATTACGCCGAATTCCCAGCCCAAAGAGATACAACACGCCGCAGGCTGTCTTACCGGAAAATCGACATCAGAAATTCTGGAAGGCCAGTTTCAGGTGACCGGCACTGTAACCACCGAGGGAAAAACCGACGAGGAGCTGCTCCGCAATCTAAAAGGAAATTTAGAGGTTACCGTTCGGGACGGACGTGTCTATAACACGGGGAGGGTGGGAACATTTACCAATATCTTTTCATTTCTCAAAATCAACAGCCTGGTAAAAGGCGATGTCCCGGATTTGAAAAACCATGACTTCCGCTATAAATCCCTGTCCACTAAATTTTATGTTCAGGATGGCAAGTTCATTCTAACCGAGGGATTTATCGATGCCGAATCCTTGAATATCGTAGCCACAGAAGGGGTGCTTAACCCCCTCGATCAGACACTGGATATCACGCTACTGGTATCTCCCCTAAAAACCGTGGACACCCTGGTCAAACACACATACATATTGGGCCAAATTCTCCAAGGGACGCTGATCGCCATCCCGGTAAATGTCAGAGGGGATATTTCAAACCCCAAGGTCAGGGCCCTTTCCCCTGCTGCTTTTGGTTCCCGTGCCATGGGTATTTTAGAAAGAACCCTCAAAGCACCGGTCAGGATCGTCGAGCCGATGTTGAAAGATACATCCCAACCCCAAAAGACAGATGGCCAAACGCCTTAATGGGAACAGCACCCAATTTTATCTGTCCACGTGCATTTTATAATGGCAACGCGTGTGTTTTGTTGTAATTGGAAGACGATTTTTCCTGAAGACACTGCCAATATCGAGGCCTTTGAAAAATGTTTATTTTTGTTCAAGTTCAAGTCGAAGATCCCGGACTTTGAGCGGGGGAAGGCGAAAATTTTAACCACCCCGATGAAAAACCCATCGGGGCAGGCATCCATACATTGAGTATTTCGAGGATTACAATTTGAGCCTGACGCGGAAATTGGGCAAAAAGGGGCGTTTTGCAAAGGTCTCAATATCCATGCCAGACAGTGCACCCAAAATAATACCCCCCCAAACTGGATGCTGATTTCTACCGGGCCAGTTTGGATGCGATGCTTGCCACATGCCGGCCCTGAAACCGGGCCGCCTCCAGTTCATTTTCACTGGGCTCCCTTTCACCTTGCGTACCGGCAATGGTTGACGCTCCGTACGGAGAACCGCCCGTGATCTCGTCATTTCGCATCTGTCCCTGGTAACTATAGGGCAGTCCGACCACAACCATTCCATGGTGCAGCAGCGTTATGTGAAAACTGAGGATGGTGGATTCCTGTCCGCCGTGTTGCGTGGCGGAGCTTGTAAAAACGCTGCCGACTTTTCCCACCAGGGCACCTTCGGCCCAGAGTTGGCCGGTGGCGTCGAGAAATTGACGCATTTGGCCACACATATTTCCGAAGCGGGTCGGCGTACCGAAAATAATGGCATCGGCGGACGCAAGCTTGTCAACCGTGCAGATTGGAATCTTTTCAAACGCTTTCTGGGCTTCAACTGCGCCCATTTTTTCCAAAACATCCGCCGGCAGGGTCTCGGGAACACGCCGTATGTCTACTTCGACGCCGTCGACAGATTTTGCACCTTCGGCCATTGCCTCGGCCATACGGTGTGTGTGCCCGTACATGGAATAATATAGAATTAAAACTTTCATATGAGGCCTCCTTGGCTTATTATGGTTACGATCGTCCAGGGCAATGTATGCCACATAGTTATTTTTTGAAAATCTTCATTATATCCCAAATGTCAAATATTTTTTGTTTATTCCAGCGATGCGAAAGACGAGGATGATGCTCGGACGGACGTTGTATTTAATCGGACAAATAACTTTGAAGGCTCCGTAAAAAGTCTTTTGTGAGCGACATCGAGCAATTTTAGAGAAAGATTCATGATGCGTCTGGCGTTAAAAATTGCAAGTTGTTTTAGGGTGTTAGCACGAGTTCTTGCAATTTAGCCAGGCGAGTCAAGAATCCCAAAATTGCTTGCGGAACGAGCAACATCAGATTTTTTACGAGTTCATCAACTTTGAGAAACGACGTTATTTCCGCCAGAATTCGGGAACCAAAAGGATGATCACCGTATAGATCTCCAGGCGTCCCAGAAGCATGCACCAGATGAGCACCCATTTACCCAGGTAGGGTATCTGGGCAAAATTGTCCGCAGGCCCCACCATCCCCAGGCCGGGCCCGATATTTCCGATGGTGGCCGCAACCGAAGAGATGGATGTCACAAGATCCACCCCCATGCCGGCGATGAGCACCGTGGAGAAGACGAACAGGCCCACGTAAAGCCCCATAAACCCCAGAACGCTCCGAACAACGTCTTCGGGAACCGCGTTACCCCCGATTTTTATCCGCTTCACCGCACGGGGATGAACCAGGGAAAAGAGCTCTTTGTAGCAGTATTTGAGATACAGCATGACCCGCAGGCATTTCATACCCCCGCCGGTGGAACCTGCCGACGCCCCTAAAAACATGCACAGCAGCAGGATAAACTGGGACATGGCCGGCCATTGTTCGTAGTCCGCCGTGGCATAACCGGTGGTGGTCACGATGGAAACCACCTGGAACGCCCCGTACCGGAAAGCCCGGCCTACGGTCTCGTACACCGTGCCATATATATTGAACGTCACGATGACAATCAGCAGCAGAACCGTGCCCAGGAAAAAACGGCATTCCGAATCCCGCCAGAAGGCCAGGGGTTTTCCCCTGAGAAACTGGTAATGAAGGGAAAAATTAATCCCGGCCAAAAGCATGAAGACAATCACCACTGTATCCAAATAGACACTGTCAAAATAGGCCATGGACGCATTTTTGGTTGAAAATCCGCCGGTGGGCATGGTGGTAAAGGCGTGGCACAGAGCATCGTAAAGATCCATGCCCCCCAGCAACAGAAAAAGGACCTGGGCCAGAGAGATGAGGGCATAGACTTTCCACAGGGTCTTGGCAGTGTCTCTGATCCGGGGCTTGAGCTTGTCGGGAACCGGAGTCGGAACTTCAGCCTTGTAGAGCTGCATCCCGCCCACCCCCAAAAAGGGAAGGATGGCCACCGACAGGACGATGATCCCCATGCCCCCCAGCCACTGGATAAAGCTGCGCCAGAAAAGAAGCCCTTTGGACACGGCCTCTATGTTCGTTAAAATCGACGACCCAGTAGTGGTAAACCCGGATACGGATTCAAAAAACGCATCCACAAAGGTGCTGAATTCAGGTCCCAGATAAAACGGGAAGGCACCGAAAAATCCGATGGCCGTCCATCCCACGGCCACGATGGCCATCCCTTCACGGTGGCTGATATGCTCCACCTTTTCCCGCCGGAAGACCACCATGAGCGACGCCCCCGACAACAGGGTGATTCCCATGGACTGGGCCAGGGGGAGAACGCTCTGATCCCCGTAGTAAAGGCCGAAAAAAAGGGGAAACAACATGCAGATCCCCAGAAACAAGATCAACATCCCAATGATGTTCAGGATAAAAGACCACCGCATTTAAAAATACTCCAGTTTTACCGCAAGGATTTTTTCCACCTGAGGGATGGCTTGTTTTTTGGCGAAGATGATGATCCGGTCATTGGGCGCAATGATACTCTCCCCCGTGGGGATAATGATCCGGTTCTCACGCAGGATGCCGGTGACCAGAGCGCCTTTGGGAATGGAGATCTCCTTTAGGGGTTTGCCCACGATGTCGGATGTCTCCAGGGCCACAGCCTCCATCACCTCGGCCTGTTCGCCCTTGATGGACTTGGCCGCAAGCACCTTGCCCGTGCGGATGTGCTGCAAAATGGTGTTGATGGCGGAAAGTCTCGGGCTCACCACCTGCTCCAAGCCGATCATCGACATGAGGGGAAAGTAGCTGAACTTGCTGATCTTGGTGATGATTTTGGGTGCGCCCATCCGCTTGGCCAGAAGGGAGGTCAGTATGTTGGTCTCCTCATCGTCGGTGAGAGTCACCACAACATCCATATCCTGGACATTCTCTTCTCTGAGCAGTTCTTGATCGGAACCGTCGCCATGAAGCACCACCGCCTTGTTCAGATTCTCGGCAAGGGTGCTGCAACGATCCGGGTCCTTTTCGATGATTTTGGTATGAAGGGAATCTCCCTCCAGCAGCTTGGCCAGCCGGAACCCGATGCTCCCGCCGCCCACAATCATCACCCGATTCAGCGGCTCCATCTGCTTTTCGAAAATCGCCAGCGATTCCATGAGACGCTCTTTTTCGCTGATAAAATAGATCAGATCACCGGCCTTGAGCCGATGTTTCCCCCGGGGAATAATCAGTTCTTCTTCCCGAACCACGGCGGCGATCAGCGGGCTTTTTTTCCCGGTTTTCGAATAAATCTCCGAAAGACGGACCCCGGCCAGACGGGCCGAACCGTCCAAATAGATCCCCACAAAGAACAGGCGGCCATCGGCAAACTCCCCAACTTCCACTGCACCGGGCACGTTCATCAGCCGGTGAATGGTCTTTACAACTTCGATGTCCGGGTTGATGATGGTGTCGATATGGGGCGCGTTCTCACGGAACATATCATGATATTTATCATAGTCGGCATGACGGATTCGAGCCAGTTTCTTGGTGGACGGAGAAATCAGATTGGCCACCAAGCACGCCCCGAGGTTGGTCTCATCGCTGTCCGTAACCGCAAGGAGAATCTCTGCCTCTTTGAGCCCGGCTTCCTGTAAAATCACAGGGCTGCTCCCGGAACCGTTGATCACCTGAACATCGATATTGTCGGACACACGTCGAATGGCCGCAGAATCCTTGTCCACCACCACCACGTCCTTGTTCTCCCGGGCCAGATGACTGGCGATGTGAAACCCCACCTCACCTGCTCCCACGATTAATACTTTCAAATCACCCTGCTCCTTTGACCCAGCTTAATTCGAGTCTAATGCGTTGTGCCACGAACCCTCTGTAAGTTAATGGTGTGGGCTGTGGTTAAGAATATTCCTGAAAATATCAAGATGCTTCCTATTATATGATATTCTCTCAATTTTTCATCCAGAAAGATCATGGCCAAAATAATACTGAACACCGGCATAAGATGAATAAAAATACCGGTCTTGTTTGCGCCGATAGTGTGTACGGCCTTATTCCAAAATATGTATGCTAAAACCGATGCAAAGAACGCGACATAAATAATACTTCCCATGGAGGCGGGGGTAAAATTTATGGTTTTCCCAGTTCCTAGCTCCCAGAGATAAAATGGGGAAATAAAAAATACTCCGATGATTATTGTCGTTCCAAGAAATCCCCGAGGGTCGAATTCAGCCGGACATTTTCTTAACAGTGCCGAATATAAGGCCCAGCTAATACCGGCAGAAATCGTCCACATATCTCCCTTGCCGAATCGGACCGCAATGAGCGTCGAAAGATTTCCTTTGGCAATGATAAACATCAGGCCGGTCAACGAAATGGCGATACCGACCCCTTGCCTTAATGTTATCCGCTCTTTAAAACCCAACCAGGAAACAATTACAATGAAAATGGGGGTCATCGAGTTTATTAACACAGCATTTGTTACGGTAGAGGATTTTAGTGCCATGTATATAAACATACTGAAATTTGATACTGAAAGAATGGCCAGCAAAGTAAGAATCTTCCAGTTCCGCCCAATTAGATCCTTTTGACGCAGGATCGGCCTTAGGGAAAAAGGAAATATAATCAACAACGCAATCGTCCAGCGCCAAAATGCCAGTGCCATGGGAGGAATTTCGTTGTGAATTCCTCTGCCAACGACAAAATTTCCCGACCAGAATAATACGGCTAAAATCAGCAACAAATAATGCATAAAACAAACGATTCCAAAAATGGATGCAAAATGTTAAACTTATCGAAAATACAGTAAATTTTAAAACACACCAACATATTTGGAAGTTTCAATTTTTCATATTTTAAAGGAGAAGTCAAGCTTTGGTCCCACCGGGGATATCCGTGGAAGGATATATCGGGGAGAATCCCCTAAAAAAACAAGGCCGTGGACGGCCCTTCCTGCTGATACAATTTCGGTTGTATGTCCGACCCGGGTCTGCTATTGAATGCTTTTTATCCATGCAGGTGAACGTCAAATGAATCCCACTTCTCAAGCAGAAACCTATCGTAACCAGCCTTTGGCAGGTGCGTTATTCGTACTGAGTGCATCTTTCATGTTTGCAACCATGGGTGCGCTGGTAAAGGTTGTTTCTCAGTCCCTTACCAATGATATGGTGGTTTTCTTTCGCAACCTCTGTGCCCTTGTCTTCATTCTACCCTGGATCTGGTACCGCCGTCCCCCTGGCGGGATCAAGACAGCGATCTTTCGACTCCACCTGATTCGAAGCTTGGCAGGACTCGGGGCAATGTATTGTTTTTTTTATGCAATCAATCAGTTAAAACTCTCCGAAGCCTGCCTCTTGGCTGCGACCACACCGCTGTTTATTCCAATGATTGCCTACGCATGGATCCGTGAGCCCGTTGCTCAAAAAGTTCGAAGAGCGATCATTATCGGCTTTATCGGAATCGTCCTGATTCTCAAACCCGGCCTCGGCGTATTTGAGCCGGTAGCACTGGTGGGTTTGACGGCAGGTGTTTTGGCCGCTCTGGCCATGGTCAGCATCCGGCGGATGTCCACCTCCGAGCCTACGATCCGAATCGTCTTTTATTTCACCGTAATAGCCACGTTGATTTCGGCGGTGCCCCTGATCTGGACCTGGCAGTCGCCCCAGCCGAGGATATGGTGGCACCTCGTCCTTATCGGCTTTTTGGCCGCAGTCGGACAAATCCTGCTCACCAAAGGATACAGCCTCGCACCCGCGGCACAGGTGGGACCATTCACATACGGAAACGTGGTATTTGCCACCCTATTCGGTTGGATATTCTGGGGGGAATCCCTCGACGCCATGACATGGGCCGGTGCCGTCCTCATCTGTATCGCCGGCATTATCGCCGCCCGCCGAACAAAAACACATGCACTCCTCGGCACCACCGCCAGAGCAATAAATTCAGTGGAAGCATCCCGCCGGAAAAACCGTTCTGTCAGGTCGACTCGGTCCAGCGACGGGGAATTCACGAAAAAAAAGTGACATTTACTTTGGACAAATAATGATTAACATTACCCTATAAATAATATCCGTCATCAACCCATTATGCGGAGGAAAAAATGATGTATAACAAAGTTGTAATGGACCATTTCAGAAATCCCCGAAATGTAGGGATCATCGAAAATGCCGACGGGATCGGCGAGGTTGGTAATCCCTTGTGCGGGGATATAATGACCATCTATTTGAAAGTCAGCGATAACCAGATAGAAGATATCAAATTTCAAACCTTTGGATGCGGGTCGGCCATTGCGGTTTCCAGTATGCTGACGGAAATCGCCAAAGGGAAACCCATCGACGAAGCCAAAAAGATAACCAATAAAGATGTCGCCAATGCCTTGGAAGGTTTGCCTAAAAATAAGCTGCACTGTTCCAATCTTGGCGCCGATGCGCTGCACTTGGCCATTAAAGATTATGAAGATCGAAAAGCAGGAAAATCCCGGGTGGAACTCAAACGCAAAGAGGAACATGAACATGAACATGGAGACCAGTGCTACTGCCCGTATTGTGATGTGGAACTCGATAAAGGAACTGAATTCTGCGAAGCGTGTCAACACAGTCTTACCGAAGAACACTAATTCATATCCATCCACAAATGTTAAATAGGAACGATGCGTTTCCAATTCATAAATAAGCAATTTTTGTCCGGATCAAGGCAGCACAAGGGTTTACGGTCCCCGCAGAGCGGGACGGGAAGGAATACTTCCTGTATGCCCCAGCCGAAAACCTGCGGAGAACGCAGATCCGGGCAAAAAGGGCCATTTTTGGATGGAAACTAACTCATATCCGAGAAAGGACTCACCATGGACATTATCAATTTGGATCACATATCCTCCAATCCGCTTCTTCCAGAAGTAAAAGAAGCTATGATCGCGGCCCTTCAGGAGGATTACCATAACCCTTCGAGTCAGCACAAGCGGGGAGAAGCGGCGGCCGAGGTGTTGGGAAAGGCCCGAAAAACCGTTTCCGCCCTCATCAACGCATCAAATCCCAAAGAAGTGGTGTTTACCTCCAGCGGAACGGAATCCGTCAATCATGCCATCAAAGGGGTTGCCCTGGCCAACGCCCAAAAAGGTAAGCATATCGTCACTTCAAATATTGAGCACAACGCCGTAATCCGAAGCATCCGGCGGTTGAAAGGGCTTGGATATTCCGTTACATCCATTGATGTGGATAAATACGGGCGTGTAAATCCGGCGGATGTGGCCGAGGCCATCACCGATGAGACCATACTGGTCACCATCATGCACAGCAACAACGAAACCGGAACGATTCAACCGATTGAGGAAATCGCCAAAATTACTCGACAGAAAAAGGTGATCTTCCATACCGACGCCGTCGATTCCGTAGGCATCGTCCCCATTGATGTCCAGAAAATGGGGGTCGATCTTTTGAGTTTTGCGTCAAACACCTTTTATGGCCCCACCGGTATCGGTGGACTTTATGTTCGTCGGGGCATCATGGTTTGGCCGTTGCTCGACGGCGGCGTTCAGGAAAATAATAAGCGCGCCGGAACTGAGAATCTTATCGGCATCATCGGGATGGCAAAGGCTGCCGAAATGGCCAAACAAGAGCTTTCCATAAGGATGGCACATTTGGAAATGCTAAAATCCAAGCTGATCACCGAGTTGCCCAAATATATCGATGAGGTCATCATCAATACGCCTCCTGAATACAGTTTGCCCAACTTGTTGTCCGTATCCATTAAATATATCGAAGGCGAAAGCGTGATGCTGATGCTCGACGATGATGACATCGCGGTGTCGACGCGCTCTGCTTGTGCTACCGGATCCCTAAGAGCATCTCATGTTTTGATTTCCATCGGGCTTTCCCATGCGGACGCCCAGGGAACGCTGGTGATTACACTGGGGCAGGACAATACTGAAGACCATATCGACCGTTTTTTAAAATCGCTCCGAAATGTAGTGAAGACCTTACGCAACATATCGCCGCTATATCGAAAAATCTCACAAAGCTGATTTGAACGGTATGGGTGCAACGGGGATCGGACCTTGTTTTGAGGCCGGTAGATGAAGGGGTTTTCGGACCCGGTCACCCTATATTTTTGACCGTTCCTATAATAATTTTAATGCATCCACCCGTTTCTCAAACTCGGTTCCTGAAATCTGGTCCCAGGGAGCAATGGGATCAAACCGAAGATGAGATTTTACATTGGGCAAAAAGAACTTGCCGGATGTAATATTGGGTGCTTTCATCAAATATTTGAATTCACCCCCTAAATCCAGAATCAAATCCAGGTCATCGCTCTCTTCCAAAAGCGCTACCATCAGTGTGTTTTGTATAAGGCCGCTGCCCTTTAATCGCTTTTTTCCGCCTGCCCCGGTATAAACTTCGATGGACGTTCTCTCCAGTGAAACCGCAGTATTGTTATCGGCGATTAAAAAGGCTTTCTCTACCAAATATGTTGCATTCTCAAAAAAGATCCAGTCGTTCACGGTTCTTTCCTTTAAGTGTTAAAATCCTTATCACACGTTCATTGCGATATTTTTTCTATTTGGGGCGGCATATCTTTTATTTTGATCTCATCGGTTACCGATGATAGAACCTTCAGGGCAAGTAAGGTTTAGAATGTCTCTATAACCGCCTTTTTCCGCATATCTTCAAGGTTCCGCTCAAGCACCTTTCCTTTTATTTTCTGCTCCAGGTATTGAGCAATTCTCTCTTTTGCGTTTTCGTAACTGACAACGGATTCCGGTTTTTTATCCACAACTTTAATCAGATGGTATCCGAAGGGTGTTTCCACCATTCCGCTGACTTCACCGGGTTTTAACTTAAACGCAGCATCTTCAAAGGGCTTCACCATCCGGCCACGTTCAAAATAACCGAGATCTCCGCCGTTAACCTTGCTCGGTCCCTCTGAATACGTTTTGGCCAAGGTCGCAAAATCTTCGCCGTCTTTGAGTTTCTTCTGAACTTCTTTGATTTTTTTATTGGCTTGATCTTTCGCTGATTTGTCAGCCTGGGCATCGACTTTAATTAAAATATGACTGGCTTTTATCTGTTCGGGCTGTTTGAACATACCCGGGTTGTTTTTATAGAAATCCTGAACCTCCTTTTCGGAAACCTTTACATCTTGGACCAAATTCTTGTCTACGAATTGTTGAATGGCCAGTCCCTTTCGTATTTGTGATTTGAGTTCAGCCTCAGAGGTTTTCATCTCCAGTAATGCGGCCTTGAACTCGTCTTCATTGGGAAATCTTTTCTTCAGAATATCAATCTCCTGATTAACTTCTGCATCTTCAACCTTGATCCCCTTTTTTTGACTTTCCTGATAAAGCAACTCTCGGTTGATCAGAGTTTCAAGTACTCTATTTTTGATATCCGGCAACTGGGATTCATTCAATGACCGGCCGCTCCGGGTGAACTGACTGCTGACCCGGGCCATCTCTTCGTCAAAATCATCTTGTGTGATGGTGACCCCGTTAACCGTCGCCACCGCCCCGTCCGGAATCTTTTTTTCTGCTGCGAATATGGGCATTGCAATGTATACCAGACTCACAGCGGTCAATAGAATAAAAAACCATCTAAACCATTTCATCTGCATCTGAATCTCCTTTGTCCAATTAAACAATATTTCTCTTTGGTTGTAACAGGTTAGTTCTTTGAAACGCGCTGTTTTACGGATGGGGTTTAAAGCCACTCGGCATGGGTTTATTCCCGGCATCCTATGTGTAACGTCCTTTTTTTAAAAAACATCGAAAATCCCCGAAGCCCCGAAAGAAGGGACTTTTGCTGGGCTCATTCCTCTGGGCTTTCAACTGCTCGTTGGGGAACCATTTCCGGGCCCAGCAGGATGGACAGCCAACGGGTCTCTTCTCTGGCGTCCAGTGCAATCTTGGCCGTCATTGTCAGAGGTACGGACAGCAGCATTCCCACCGGACCCAATACCCAGCCCCAGAATATCAGTGATAGAAACACGACCAGGGTTGACAGTCCAAGGCCCCGCCCCATAAAACGGGGTTCAATCACACTCCCCATGACCATGTTGACAACGACATATCCAGCTGCAGCGGTCAAGGCTTGTACAATCCCCAGCTGGAGGATGGCCAACAATACTGCTGGAATCGCCGCAATGATGGAGCCGATGTTGGGAACATAGTTAAGGAAAAACGCCAGCAGGCCCCAGAGCACCGGGAAGTCCACCCCGATGAGGGCCAACCATACGGCAATGACGACGCCGGTGGCAAGGCTTACCCCGGTTTTAATCGCCATATAGTGCTTGACGTTATTAATGAACGTATCGAAGCTTGTCAGAGCATCCTCGGTATCGCCCAATATGCTGCGCAGTTTTACGGGCAAGCTCGAGGCTTCGATGAGCATGAAAATTACGGTCATCAGAATTAAGACACCATTGGTAAGTACTTTCCCAAGGCTGTTCAACCCGGTGGCGATAAGCTTCATGGCTGCCCCGGGATTCAGCAATCCCGTCCAGTCAATCCCTGAAGTGTCAATACCGATTTTTTCTATCCAGGAAAGAATTACCGCAATGTATTGCCTGAGCGTTGCTTCGTATACCGGAAGCTCTTGGGTAAAAACCTTTACCGATGAACCGACGAGCCCGGAGATTAACAATCCGATCAACACAACCCCAACGATGACGATCAACAGAGAAAACCACACCGGCAAACCTTTTCGGTGAAGCCAGAACATGGGGGGGGCGCTGATAATGGCGATAAATGCAGCCAAAAGAAACGGAACAACAATGGTGGTGGCGGCACGCATCCCGGCAATCACAACCACAAAGGCTGCAATGGCGACCAAAATCTGAGACGCTGTTGCTTTTTGGAGATCTGCTTTCATAGATATAGCCGGGTCCGAGACGGATACCCATAAATCCAGGCTAAACTTCGCTGATCTTTATCCGCTCTATGGTATCGCCCTGTCGAATTGAATCTACGATATCCTGACTGCCCATCACCTTCCCAAAGACGGTGTGATTCCCGTTCAGGTGCGGCTGGGGCGAGTGCGTGATGAAAAATTGACTTCCGTTGGTGTTGGGCCCGGCGTTGGCCATAGAAATTACACCCCTTTCGTGTTTCAAGGGATTCTCTTTGATTTCATCTTCAAAACTATAGCCGGGGCCCCCGCTACCTGTTCCAGTGGGATCTCCCCCCTGAATCATGAAATTGCTGATGACCCGGTGAAAAGATACGCCATCGTAAAATCCCTTTCTGGCCAAGAATACGAAGTTGTTGACGGTTTTGGGTGCATGTTCGGGATGGAGTTCTAATTCGATAATGCCCTTGTTGGTCTCAATTTCCGCCATATAGGCTTTGCTTGTATCAATTTGCATCTCGGGCGGGCTGTCCCATCGAAGCTTGTTCATAAATAATTCCTCCTCAGCATGAATTTTAACTTTTTTTTAATGGACGGTACTCGACTTTCCCACACAAATCAATACCCAGCATTAAATCGATATCGAATTTGGGTGTTACTAAATATGACGAATTCGTAAAGAGTCTTTTGTGAGCGATATCCGGTCGTTTGGGGATCCAGTGTTTCAAGCGGTGATGCGTTAAAAATTTCAAGCTGTTTGAGGAGCTTGCGACGAGTTCTTGAAATTTAGCAGCACTGCTTGAAACGCCCCCAAATGGTCACTGAGCGAGCAAAACGAACTTTTTACGAGACCACCAAATATCATTATATATTAATAATGTAAACCTTTTGAATTTGACATTGAGGTTCCGCTATTTTACGGTAGATTAGATCTTGTGTTCAAAAAGGAAAGTCTAAGATGAAACGTCTGTTTCGCATGATCCCGGAAAATGTACAAGCAACCCTTCTGCTACGCTATTTCGGGTTTTTCAAAATTCCTTTGTTGTTTTTTGTAAAACCTACGGTCATTGAGATGTCTGACCATCGGGTTGTGGTGATGATTCCCCTTCGCCGGAGGACGAGAAATCATCTTCGTTCCATGTACTTCGGCGCCCTGGCCATGGGAGCCGATTGTGCCGCAGGGCTGGCCGCCATGAGGCTAATACGAAAAAGTTCCCAAAATATATCCTTAATTTTTAAGAGTCTGAATGCAGAATTTCTCAAACGCGCAGAGGGCGATGTATATTTTACCTGCGATCAAGTCCCGGAGATTTCAAAATTGGTTGCTGCCGCCATTCAATCAACAGAGCGCGTCGAATATCCGGTTCGTGTGACGGCAAAGGTTCCCGACAAGTTTGGAGAAGATCCGATCGCCAGGTTTACTTTGGTTTTGTCCCTTAAGAAGAAGTCTTAAACACCATGAGCATAAAAACAGAATTTACACAACAGTTCGATGTAAAATACCCGATCATCTGCGCCCCCATGTTTCTGGTAAGCTCGGTTAAAATGGTGGTCAGTGCAAGTGAGGCCGGGGGTGTGGGAACCTTTCCGGCACTAAATTACCGTCCCATCGAACGCTATCGTCAAACCATTAAAGAGATCAAAAGTCTGACTGCAAAACCTTTTGGCATCAACATTATCGTTCAAAAGTCCAACAAATATCAGTATAAACAGATTGAGCATGCCCTTGAAGAGGAAGTCCCTTTGATCATAACCTCTTTGGGGAGTCCAAAAGAGGTTATTCGATTGTCCCATGAAGCGGGAACCCGGGTGTATTGTGATGTGGTGGGATTCGAGCATGCAAAAAAAGTCGCGGATCTGGGAGCTGACGGGCTTATCGCTGTGGGATTCGGTGCCGGGGGCCATGCCGGAGACATTTCGCCGTTGGCCCTTATTCCCAATTTGGTAAGAATGGTCAAATTGCCGATCATTGCCGCCGGATCTATTGTAGACGGGGCTGGAATGGCGGCAGCGTTTGCGCTGGGCGCTTCTGCTGTCTATATGGGAACACGTTTTATCGCCTCGAAAGAAGCAGAAATTGGAGAAGACTATAAAAAGGCAATTACGCGTGCAAAGAGCGAAGATATCATCAATACGGACAGAGTCGATGGATTTCCCGGCAATTTTATACGAACCAAAGAACTGGAGGCCGTTGGGCTGGAAAAAGGATTGATTGAAGAAATCCTAACAAAAAATAAAAAAATCAAACGGTTTATTTCCCTGAGCCGAGCTGCACGTTCTCTGTTCGGGGATATGGATTCCAAAGTTTCTTATAAAACGGTCTTTTCCGCAGGCCATGGCGTCGGCCTCATCGAGGAGGTTTTATCCATTCAGGAGATCATGGAAAAAACCGTAAGGGAATACAAAGAGATCAAGGCAAAATTACCATAGGATGTCTTGGATACCGGAATGTTTTAACGACGGGGGGATCAACCCCCGGTTAGATTATCGACATCGATTTTTCGGGATGTTTTCCGGTAACGCCCGCATAAAACTCTCCGATGATCTTCATATCAGCTTCAAAATCACCCGTGGGATAAAGCAGGGGGCCAAATCCTCCAACCTTTCGTCGATAGTCCAGAAATCCCAGTGAAATCGGAATATTCGCGCCCTTGGCGATATGATAGAACCCTGTCTTCCATTTCTTGACCTTTTTACGGGTTCCCGACGGCGCAATGGCCAGTATCAGGTTTTCACTTTCTTTGAATTGTTGAATCGACTGGGCAACAACATTGTAGGATTTGGATCGATCGATGGGTATTCCCCCCAGCCATTTAAAAAATTTTTTAAATGGTTTCCGAAATAGGGTCTCTTTTCCCATCCAGTATATTTTGGCCCTGAAAACAAATACGATGAATAACATGTAGGGGAGATCCCAGTTTGATGTATGTGGCGCCCCCACCAGAATGAATTTGGGGACAGCAGGCAGATGACCTTCCGCACGCCACCCAGTGATTTTTAAAAAGAATATGGAAAACCAGCGCAACAGCGTCTTACACACGGGCGTATCGAAAATTGTATAATTCAAACCTTACTCCTGTAACTGTTCTTAAAATGAAGCTCCCCACCCCACCCCCGAAGAGACGGGATCTCCGCCGAACTCCCACAAGAGGAAGGGGTTTTGAAAAAGATCCATTGGCTATGTCTCCTCCGCCGGCCATATTTTTTTAAACGTGGTTTGAGGGAAAAAGCAATACGGACATTCCTCGGGCGGATCTTGTCCATGGTGTATGTGGCCGCACATGCGGCAGCGCCACGCAGGTTTAATTTCTCCACCGGTGTCGGGATCCAGAGGATCTTTTTCTCTAAATATCGGCAGATCTTCCAGGGACGGCATCACCGGCTGATAGGTGTACATGGCATGACCGGAAACAATCATCCGCTGAATTTCACTGGTCCCTTCGTATATTCTTAACAGGCGAATGTCTCGAAAAAGTTTCTCCAGAGGAAACATTTTGGTATAGCCGTACCCTCCGAGTATCTGAAGGGCTTCATTGACAACTTCCAACGCCTTTTCGGTTGCGTAAAACTTTGCGATGGATGCGTTGATGGTCGGATCCAGGCCCTTGTCCGCTTCCCATGCCGCCTTCCATACCAATAAACGCGCAGTTTCAACCTTCTGGTACATTTCAGCGATTTTAAACTGAATCGCCTGGAAATCTCCGATCTTGGATCCGAAGGCCCTTCGTTTTTTGGCGTAATCGATGGCGTACTCCATGGCGCTCCGAGCACCTCCGACGCCAAAGGCTCCCACCACCGGACGTGTCCTGGAAAAGGTTTTCATGGCGAGGAGAAAGCCTTCTCCGGGGGGAGCAAGAACGTTTTCTTCGGGAACTCTGACATTTTTAAAATTAAGACCTACGGTATTTGAACAGCGCTGACCGAGTTTGGGAATCGTCTTGCCTGCCGACACACCGTCCCAGGACTTCTCCACCAGAAAGGCGCAGATTCCTTCATGACCGGATTTCGGATCTGCCGTAGCAAACACGGAAATATAATCGGCCACCCCGCCATTGGTAATCCAGTATTTGGTACCGTTTAATATGTAGTCATCGCCGTCTCTTTTGGCTTCACACCGGATGCCGGCAACGTCTGATCCCATGACAGGTTCGGATGTGGCAAAACAGATCAGTTTGAATTCTTTTAACAGCTTGGGAAGATATTTCTCTTTGAGCACTTCATTGGCACAAAGGATAAGGGGCTCCATTCCCAGGGAATTATCGAAAAGTGAGGTGGCAAGACCCGGACAGGCCGCTGCAATTTCCTCGGTCATGATGGCGCCTTCGAGGATCCCGTATTCGTTTCCACCGTACTTCTTGGGTATGTCATTGTTCATCAGACCTTCGTCAAATGCCTTTCTCAACACCGACAGCGGAATGTCGTCTTTTTCATCGAAATACCATGCAACGGGCAATACCTCCCTTAA
>JAHECI010000001.1:36973-56292 GCA_024641825.1 Desulfobacterales bacterium
TTTTGCCAGGCCTACAGCACCGTACTCTGGCAGCCTCCCGTCTATCAGTGCAAATCGCTTTACTTTTTTATAACCGTCACGAAGAAAGGCACATCGTAAAAAATGTTGAAACAAAAAAATAATATTTCTATGCGCCGGCTTTTAACAATTATTTTGTTGATCGTTTTCCCAATACTTCTTCAACATGAAGGTTTAGCGGGGGTTACGGATTCAAACAGTATCAGGGACCATCTTAAAAAGAGAGTTGAATTAAAAAAAATTCAAAACAAATTTAGTTGCCGGGGCGAATTGATTTGTGGGGTTTCACTCATACCGAAATTTTACCAACGACGAAGCTTTTCTCCGGCATGGAGTGGAGATCAAGGCGTTCTTTCCCAGGCAAGATCCCTCATAGAAGAAATCAACAAAGCGGACCAAGAAGGTTTAAGACCCGATGATTACCACCGGGCCAATATCGTATCCCTCTTGAAAATGATCGAAAAAAAACAGGCTCAAGGAGAAACGGTCGATCCTAAAACATGGGTCGATCTTGATTTGCTCCTCACCGACGCTTTTATGCTATACAGTTCACATTTATTTGCCGGCCGTGTAAATCCGGAGACAATTCATAGCAATTGGGTGGTCGCAAATCCAAACGTTGACTTGATAAATATACTACAGTCCGCTCTCGATTCGAATCAGATCGTAAACGCCTTAAGAGATTTGCGACCCATTCATGAAGGATATATCGGGCTCAAACAATTTTTAAGAAAATACCGAAATATTGCGAACAAAGAGGATTGGTCTCCCATGCTGCCTGGGACCAACTTGCGCAAAGGAGATCAGGGTGCTTTTATTCAGCGGTTACGTGATCGGTTGGTTTTTCTCGGCGATCTCGAAGACTCCAAAGAAGAACCGATCGACCTTTTTGATGAAACCACCGAACTGGCTGTTATTAAATGCCAAACAAGGCATGGATTAAAACCGGACGGTATTGTCGGCCCACTAACGCTGGACATATTGAACACACCGATTCAACACCGGGTTCGCCAGATAGAACTCAACATGGAACGCTGGCGTTGGATCCCCCGTGATCTCGGGAACCGATACCTTCTTGTGAATATTGCAGATGCATTATTATGGGTGACTGAAAACCGTCAGCGGATAATGGAGATGCGCGTAATTGTGGGAAGACCTTATCGTCAAACTCCTGTTTTCAGTTCAAAAATGATCTATATGGTGATCAATCCATACTGGAACATTCCAACAAGTCTCGCCCTCAAAGATATTCTTCCAAAAATTAGAAAAGACAGCAACTATATCGCTCAGCAAAAGATTAAAATATTCAAAGATTGGAGCAAAGGCGCCCCGGAAATAGATCCGAAAACTATCGACTGGAAAACATATAAGCGCCAAAACTTTAGTTACAAATTACGCCAGGATCCGGGTCCCCGCAATGCTCTAGGCCGAATAAAATTTATGCTTCCCAATAAATTCGCAGTTTATCTTCATGATACGCCCAACCGTTCAGACTTTAAAGAAACCAATCGTAATTATAGCTCCGGATGTATTAGAACGGAAAAGCCGATCGATCTAGCCCTCTATCTTCTTCAGGACGATCATCAATGGTCACGGGAAAAATTATTGGAAATCATCGAAACCGGCGAAACACAGGTTATTGAGCTTCAGAGACCGATAACGGTTCACATCCAGTACTGGACGGCGTGGATGGATGAAAACGGCAGGATAAACTTTCGAGATGATATTTACGATCGGGACAGACCGCTTGATCAAGCCTTGAAAGAACGAATTCCGGGTGTATAATCCGTTTTTGTCTTCAGAACGTCCTGTGGCAGGGCCCAATCATTTAAACTCTCACCAGAATCTCACATCTCCGGTATCCACGTGTACAAAATCGGATTCGGGATAATATCCCACGCCACCGGCGTGCATCCTTTTACAGATTTTACTCAATCTTTTTGTATCACAGCGGGGAATCCGGATGTCGACGGCTTTTCCTTGGATATGGAGACTTTTCTTTGCAACGGCTTTGGATTTTCTGCGAAGCATGGTGTTTGTTTCAACTGTACGGTATCCGGAAATAATATGAAATTGAGGACCATCGCCGATGGTTACAGAAATGGCATGGAGTAGATCGAGGAGTCCTTTATGGATGGGTTTAATTTTATGTGAATAATGATCACGAAGAATATAATCGATTTCTTTTAAGGCCTTGGGATGATACCGGCCTTGGGAATAATAACAAACATCAAGCCCTTCATCGGTATGCGTATTATAGAATGAGAGCCTTCGTTCCGGAATAAATGACCGGTTGATCGATGCCATAACAGACAGGGGAAATAGCGCACTTATCGCTGCTTGTGCGCCCATTTTTAAAAAATAACGACGATCACAATACATCTTTTTAAATTCATTTCCTTTTATCAAATGCTGTTACAGCGAACCCGGAAAAGTTGGAGAACGGATTAAATTTAAAAATGAACCAACGGGAGTGTAATAGCATCTTTATACTTAATCTTCACAGTATTATGGATGATATGAAATGTTGCCATGTGATTATCAAAAGAATGGGGACTTAGTCAAACACAAAATTTCATAGCCGATGAAGATCGAAGATGTGTGTCTGGCAACCCATCAATATGATTGATTATTTATTTGCAAAACCTTGAAGTTCTCCATCGCTTTCTTCCCATAAAGGTACACGTCTTCGCTTTTTTTGACGGCCGGAACGCGTCTCTCGGAACCATACCATACGTATACAGGGTGAACGCTTTTGATTTCGGTACAGCGGAGCGACGGCGTGTTTCTCTTGGAAACCGACGGGCTGTTTGAAGGGCTTTAGCACGCGCTAGACCGAGCCGAATGAAACTATGATGTAAAACATCCATGGGATATGTTTTTGACGAATTGTTCTTTAGTACGTGTTCAGGGGGTGCGCTTCCCCGTGTAACGATACCTGCCCGCTCGTGCCTTGCATAAGTACAACTTATGTGTTGAAATAATATTTTATTTGTGCTAAAAATTTTTTGTTCGTGTTTTTCATATTTTTTCAAGAACGTTATTCCTTGAACCTTTGTCTCCATTTAACCGTCGACTTCTTAACCGTTTAGGAGGTCTCCATGAAAAACATTGAGACGAATTCCGACCTGCTGAGCAAGCCCATTTTTCAAGAATCCTCTGAAGACCCATATCAAAATAAAGTATCCCCATCGCCTGAAAGGCTCGGTCGCATTAAACAACACAGCGAAAAGAATTCAGACGATTGCATCTCTTGGGAAGTGGAAAGCGTTGTCTTTCCGGAGGGAACAAAATTTCGCGGCAAATATAAGGGGTATTTCTATTATGGGAAGGTGAGAAACGGCGCTTTGACCCTTAATGAAAAAGAATTCATTTCGCCGTGCCAGGCAGCTTTAACCATAACTCGGACCCCCATCGACGGCTGGTTGTTCTGGGATTGCAAATTGCCCGAACAGGGGTCATGGATGAATATCTCTGAATTTAAAAAGCTAAATAGCTGAGGGATCGAGGAGTTGTTATTCTAACTCCTTGAGTACCAGCGGAATGGATGATCTATTTTTAAATCGGATGCTGTTTGAGTGGTCTTATAATTAGAATGACGGCTTTTATTGTCTCCCCTTTCCCTTGGAGTAGCGGCATCTACGGAAGCCCTCCTAAAGGACATTTAGCATATCCGTTATCATGAGATATTCAGAATCGGTACCATCATAATCATACGTTGCTTCTTCTCCGATGATTGGAACCAATTTAACCCTTCCTCCGAAAAACTCAGACGTAATATTTTCAACCTCTTTTATACTTAGGTTTTTCCTCAAAAAATATTTTGAATACACATTTGGATATCCCAATCTACGTGTAATTCGGAATAGCTTTAATTGTACGTTTGGATTGAGGGCTTTACGAAGACCATATGCAGCGTTCACCGTATTAATATTAAAAAAATTGGGATTCGCAGACATCACGGAGGAAAGCCGAAACCCCTGCCTGCCGTAACCGTCTTTCTTATGGGGAAGCTGGTGCTCCGTGTCATTCACAAGCTTAAGGGGATGTCTGCCGAGTCTGTCTCTATCCGCTTCAATACATACTGCTGGAAATACGATCGCCGCCGGTTCCGGGTATTTTTGGATGATATTCAGGAAATCTTCAATAAACTTTTTTGTCGTCAAAGGGGAATCCGAGGCAACAAATAACGCATGTTTCCGATCCTTGAAAGCGGCGCTGGCTGCATAACCCTTGATTAAATTTCCTGCGATTGAATTCTGTTTGACCTTGCTTGGTTTAATATTGAAATCTTCAATGATGTTAGAAGGGATCTTTGAGTTCTGGTTCACAATGCAGCACGGCTTCTCGAATGTATTGATTAAATTGCCCAGCCGCTGCTCGAGAAGCATTTGATGGCCGACAATAATGATGTCATCGATTAAATCACTGGCAAAAAGGTTTTCGAGTGTATATTGAATCAAAGGTTTGCATTCTTCTTTGCCATCCTTAACCGTTTTAAACTCCCTCAAGGGTTTATAGCCCGACTCGATGAAATTTTCGCCATAATTTTCCGCTACGATCCTGCTGTACTTTTTAACTTCTCGCTTATTGTTATATCCTGCCATTAAAATTGCGCTGGTCATTTCATCCCTCTTTCAAAACCATATAAATTAAAGTTGAACCGTGTTTGGTCTGAAGGCCCTCAATGGATAAAAATAAAATCGAGAAAATCCATGACAAAGCTTAACATTTTGCTTTAACGGGGTATGGGCATGAATGAGTGGATTAAAAACTAAAGAAATTTATACATAGCAAAGTACAGATCTTTCTGGGTCGGATTTCCGGTTTTTACGAACCCAAGTTTTCCATAGAATGCCTCCGAGCTGAGAAATTTGGTTACCTGAACTTCAATTTCCTGGAGACCGGCCGTCCTGAATCGCTCTTCACAGTGCTGGTAGATGAGGGTTCCATAGCCTTTCCTGCCATATTTTTTGGAAACCTGTAGGGTTTTGATGAAGAGTCTGGTCCATTTCTTCATGACCAACGCGCACCCGATCAACTCCCCTTCATCAGACAACAGGGAAATGAGGAAACCCTTAGCGACCTCTTGCTGAATGGTTTCGGGAGTAGCAAAGGCACACAACATGTCAAGTTCAGCCTCGCTATATTCCCCTTGATTCACAGCCTTGGTATTCTCTTTAATTAAGGTTGCGACCAGGTCTGCATCAGCGTCGTTCAGCGATTCTGTCTTTCCGTTCAAATTGTCTACGATACGTACCTTCATAGGCATAAAAGTGACAATGAAATCCAGGACATGGTAAGTAAAATGCAGATATCCAAAATCAAGCAAATTGTCAATGAACAAAAAAAACTTTTTACAATTTCAGGAGTTTTGAATATATAATGTCTGTTTGATTGGGACAGGATTTTTTGGGAAGAAGAAATCCTTTGGGGCCATCGCCATCAACAGCGGGATTGATAAAAGCCTGATATTCGGCCATGGGATATCCGGCTGGAAAATTCTAAACAAGAACATAACCAAGGGAGATCAACCATTTTTTTACTCGTTTTTTTAAGCATTTATAGTGGAGTCCATCTCTATTGTTTTCTGAAGATAAAGCGGGCCCTGATATCTAGCTCCCGGGTAACCGATATTTTGGCAGTCTTTTTGGCCTTGATGGTTTTTGCCCCGGTCATTGTTCGAATTCTGGAAAAACATGGATTCGAGTCCATGGCACAACTACTGGCCTATTTGGGTTATACGTGGATGGGCCTTTTATTTCTCTTTGTCTCTTCCCTATTGGTTCTGGATATATTTCGCTTTTTTCTTTATATCTCCGGCCTGATACTTCAGTCTGATTTTTCTGGGATATCGCCGTCACCCCGCTTTTCTTTTATCATTTCCTTAACCCTCTCCGTTGTCATCGGCGCATACGGTGCTTTTGAAGCCAAAAGGATACGCGTGGAACACGTGACCATCGAAACCCATAAAATCCCTAAAAATTTAGGAAGGTTGAAGATTGTACAGATCTCCGATGTACATCTCGGATTGATGGTAAGAGAAAAAAGATTAAAAAGGATTCTCGATCGGGTTAAATCTGCAAACCCCGACATTTTGGTATCCACGGGGGATCTCCTTGACGGCCAGACCGACAACCTTTCAAACCTTGCTGAGATGCTTCGTGAAATTCCCACAACGTATGGAAAATTTGCGGTCACGGGCAACCACGAATTTTATGCCGGGATCACCCGGTCCCTGGACTTTATTAAGAACGCCGGATTTACGATTCTCAAAGGGGAGGGATTGACCGTCTCGGGATTGCTAAATATTGCCGGTGTGGATGACACTGCTGGACGTCGCTTCGGCCTGGGAACTACGGTCTCGGAAAAGGCGTTATTGGCAGCGCTTCCCCGTGAAAAGTTTACGCTATTACTGAAACACAGACCCCTGGTAGATCAAGATGCATTGGGCTTTTTCGATCTCCAGCTGTCCGGACACATCCATAAGGGGCAGATCTTTCCGTTCAACCTGATAACCATGCTGTTTTATCCGGTGGTTTCAGGCTTACACAAAATTGAGACAAATGCATGGCTCTATGTAAGCAGAGGTTCTGGAACATGGGGTCCGCCGATTCGATTTATGTCTCCGCCCGAGGTCACGCTGATCGAACTTTCTTATGGCGGAATCGGGGATTGAAATGGCCACCAATCTTTTTGAAACGAAAACCATTGTCACACCGAATGGCAATAACTATATTTTTCGCCATCTCGACGTCGTCATTTCCCCCATATCGACATCGACGATATCCGGAAATTCGTTCTCCTGACACGCAACAAATAAGCAGGCGATAAAAAATCCCAGACAAAAAATAGCCGCTGTCACTGCAATGATCAGTAGCATTTTAAACATCGTCTCTCACCCCTTCAATCTTTTCAGCGATGATAATTGACGGCTTCGTATTATAAATACGAAGCCTGTGGTATTTCGAGTGTTTAAGGGCTTATCGATGCAAAAATCATGCAAGAAATGGGGAGCCTGACCAGTTCCATATAATTCAATGGGTTAGGCAGGATTGAAGGTGAGCACCATCCGCGATTGTGAAAAAAACTTCACAGTTGTGATGACCGGTTTTACATAAGGGCATCCTCTCAACCTGTTCAGCCGTTTGCATTGCCCTTTTGCGGGCTTCTTCTTTGGATGTTATCGCGGGTCGATATAAAAATCTCCGTATCTGTCCGTGCTGATATACGTGCGGTTCTTAAGTCGCTTAATAAAATAGATCCCCTGGGACCCGGGCTTGATGGAAGCGGCAACATTTTTTGAAGTGACTTTATATCTCCCATAGTTATCCGTAGAGATATAAAGTTCATTCTCATCCATATCAATAAAATACGTCCCTCCAGGATATTGACAATTTCCCTTTTTCTGTTCGAGTCTCAGGGAATGACATGCCCCCAAGTCACAAGCTCTCCAGAAATCGACACACGAATGATCCAACTGACCTATTTTCTTAAATGCAATCCCCCGATTGTTATACGCTGTTGCATATTCCGGATCGAGGCGAATGGCTTGGTTAAAATCCTCTATGGCGCGTTGATGCCGGCCCAAATCAGAGTGGGCAACACCCCGGTTACTGTAAGCTCCGGCATACTTGGGATCCAGCCGTATGGCCTGATTATAATCCTCTATGGCGCGTTGATGTTGCCCCAACTCTTTGAGAGCAATCCCCCGGTTATTATACGTTCCGGCATAATTGGGGTCCATGCGTATTGCCGTGTTGTAATCCTCAACAGCCCGTTGATACATGCCGATTTTTCGATAGACAATCCCTCGGTTATTGTAAGCCGTGGCATATTCGGGATTGAGGCGGATGGCCTGGTTATAATCGTTTATGGCGCTTTGATGCTGGCCCAACTCTCTGTAGATAATCCCCCGGGAAATGAAAACATCGGCATCTTTCGGATTGAGTTCTATGCTCTTGGTATAATCCTGTATGGCTTGTGGATATCGGTTCAACAAATAATAGGCATACCCCCGGTGGTTGTAAGCCAGGGCATGGTTTGCATCAAGCCGAATGGCGATGTCATAGTCCTCGATGGCCCGTCGATGTCGGCCCAGCGCGCTGTAAGCATTGCCCCGATGGTAATAGGCCTCGACCATTTTTGAATCGATCCGTATTGCCTGACTGTAATTCTTTACGGCTTCTGGGTGTTTGCCCAAAGAATCATATGAAACGCCTCGGCCGATATAGGCATTCAAAAAATTGGGATCTATGTGGATCGCCCGGTCATAATCCTCCATGGCCCGTTGATGTTGCCCCAGTTTTTTAAAATAAAGTCCCCGATGGTAGTAAGCATTTGCAGACTTCCGGTTAAGATGTATGGCCCGATTAAAGTCATCTAAGGCCTGACGATGTTGACCTGAATCACGATATGCCATTCCCCGGGCGCAGTAAAATTTTGCATCTTTAGAATTTATATTCAAAGCCTGGTTAAAATCTTTTATGGCGTCTCCATATTGCCCCAAGCTGTTGTAAACAAGCCCGCGGTTATAGTACGCATACGCATGGGTGGGGTTCACACGTATGGCCTGGTCAAAATCCTCTATGGCACGTTGGTCCCGGCCCAATTTCTTATACGCAATCCCCCGGTTATAGAACACCTTGGTAAAATCGGGATCGATACGTATGGTTCTGTTATAATCCTCAACCGCCCGTTGATACCGACCCATTTTATTGTGGGCAATTCCTCGGACATAGTAAACCTTTGCGTTATTGGGATCTAGACGTATCGCCCGGTTAAAATCTTTTATGGCCAGCTTGTATTTGCCTGATTTCATGTATGCAAGGCCATGGTGGAAATAAAGATTTTTTGATTCAGCCACAGCTTTGGTCGCGCAGGCGGTGGTAGCAATCAGAGCGGAACCCAGAAAACATAAGATATATTTTCTCATATTCTTTATCCTTTATGATATTTCTAAAACACAAAAACCCCACCAATATAGGAGAAATGGGGTCTAAGGATTGAGAATATCCTTTCCGGGCCCCCCGCCCTTTTGGGCGGGGGGCTTCAATCCCCGGATTTTAACTGGGCGAGCTGTTGGCGTTCACGTGTTCGCTTTTACTGAAAACGAAAATGTCCGCCATAAAAACTCCAAAAACCTGGAGTTTTTGAATTGGATACTATCGTACCGGCTTCTGCCACTCTTTGGCAAAGATCTCTGCGATTCGGTCGATCTGACCGGCATCTATCTTCAGGGCCTTGGCCACCTCTGCGTATAAGGTTTTACGGTCTCTGTTTTCAGCATCCACGAGGCCGTTCAGGTCTCTTTTCTCCTTGAGGTTCAACCTGCTGGTATCTGCGACGGAAAGATAGCCGTTGCCCCCTTCATTCAGAGCGCCTTTTTGGTAGTACGCCTTTAACTCTTGAAAACGGTCTTTCATTTTTTCCTTCAAGGCGCGAATGGTCGGATTGGAAACGGTGGTCACGTCCTCCGCCCATGCACTGGCAGGACCTACGGCGAACCTGATTTGTATAGACAACTCTTTTTGGTTTTTGAACTGGCTATCCTTTTGAGATGGCTTTTGGCCTCTGATATCGTTCACAATATCCCCGGCAACAGATTCGACTTTTTCCGCCGGGAAATAGATGTTTATGGTTACGCAGGCACCGAGCATCGCCACCATGACCATCGCGGTTGTCCACAATAACTTTCTATTTTTTTTCATATGAACCTCCTCCCGTCATTTGACAACAGGCCCCCCTTTGTGGGTGATCCGTTGGATCCTTTTAACCATGTCTTTGAAACTAACTCGATTGTCTGGATTTTGATTTATAACATTTACCCCTGAAAAGCTACCCCTTTTTACGAGATACTCTGTGCTCCCTTCCCGGATGGTCCCGTTGATGGTGAATACATCGTTTTCAAGATGGGACCGTATGCCGATCTTTTCATAGGGAAACTTTTTGAAAAAGGATGCAACGACACCCGCCAACCCCATAAAGGGGCTCTGTCCTCCTCCGATCTGTGCAATATTTTCTACGGCCTTAACGCTGATCTTTTGCGGAACCCCCTTTTTTTTGAGGGTTTCCAATAACAGATCGAATCTTTGGGGTTGGCCATAGGCGATCTCGAAATCACGAATGTGCCCGTTCAAGACCCCCTCAATCTTTCCGAATGAAGTGCCGGTGGTTATTTCGGACAGAAGGAGATCGTTCCATTGTGCCTTGAGTTTTATAACCGGTGCTGATGTAAAAACCCCCGGAATATCAAGGTCGGATATAAGAATTTGGCCGCCGAATGCTTCGGCCCGGATCTCTCCCTGACTGGTTATAGCGTGCTTTTCGTATCGGAGGGGATCGAGCATGCCGGTTAAAGTTCCCTCCAAAGGGCGGGTCCAGATCCTGGATAGGAGCGGTTGCAGTTTTATCCGGTCGAATACCAGAAAGGAATGGACGGAAAGATCCGGGCCAAAGGGGTGATTCACCTGAACAGGTCCCAGGCGAAGATTTCCGCCGGGCACTCGAATCACGGTGGGAGATTCCACGGATATCCGGTTTGGGCCGGTATTCAGGGGAATACTTAACCCTTGTTCAGGAAGCAGGGGAACCCTAATGGCTTGGACCTCGAGCTTTCCTTCGAGGGTTTCAACAGGCGTTTTGACGAATCGGGATCGGTACCAGACAGGAAGATCGAAATCGATACCCTTTAACGAGATGTCTCTGTCTCCCAGTAAAAGGTTTCCCCCATGCCACCCGAGACGGCCTCTAACTTCCCACGCACCCTGAGATTCTTTCACGTTGAATTCAGCTGAAACGGTTCCTCCGGTTTCAAGGTTTTCCAGAAAGGGTTTCTCCGTCTTGTAGGGCTCCTGCAAAAGGTGGTAAAAGATGGGTTTCAAGGGCACTTGCGGAATGGTTACGGTAAAATCGGTATCTTCCCTGGATGGATCCTGGTCGAGGTGTCCATGAATTTCAATGGGAAGAATCCCCTTCAGGTCAAACCTGAGTCCGGAAAGCGCCAGCGATCTTTTTTGAATATGGTAGGACCCGTTACATGCGATGACAATGGGGTTCTTTTTCAGGTTCAGATAATAACGATCATAAAGGGCTTCACCCCCTTTGGCTTCTAAAGCGCCGGTAAAATTCATCGTAAAGCGTTTTAAATCGACATCACCTTCCATGCCGGCAATAAGGGAAATATTCTCACCCATTTGGCTGCCGTCTTTGTTTTGAAAGACCAGATCCTCGAAAGACAGCTTTGCCTTCACCCGCCACGGCCCGGCCGCCGCGCCGGTGACATGGATCCGGATGGAATCCCGAGCCCTAAGGTCCCAATCTGCCGGAAGCAGGCCATGGGCGGCTGCGGCACGAAAAAAAGCGGTTTCTGTACCTTGAATCGTCAGGTTCATCCGGCCTTCTTGCAAATCCGCCGCCAACAAAATATTTTTCAAATCGGCAGCGTCGAATCGAACCTCTGGGAGCACAACCGATCTTCTTTCTGTATCGATTCTACAGTCCGGTATTTGGACACGGATATCTTTGATCAGAAGACCTCGGGGTCCGGTGTCGATCTTTGTCCGAGGTATTTGGACGGCCACATCTTTGATATCGATCCGGGGATACCGGACCGAAAGAGAAATATGCGTCTTAAAATATTCCAGGGTCAGCCCTTTGACGGACAGGGTGTTTTGATCCCAGTCCGTCTCGGCAGATATGGCCACAGCAGGTAAGGGCCCCTTGGCCTTTATTCGGGCGGAGACCACGCCCTTTAAGTGTATCTCTTTATCGACGAAGGCATAGGGGTTTTTCGTTAACCGGGACTCGAGATCACATTCCCAAAGCCACTTCCCGTGCGCTCTAACCCCTGTAACGTCACCATTAAGACGCACCATGCCTTGGATCCGAACGGGCGTTAAGGCCTTTTTGACTTCCGGTGGGAAAAAGGAACGGCTCCTTTCAGGCCAAAGCGAAGCCTCTCTCACCTGAAGCCGCACCGCACCTTTTTCACCGAGTTCTGCCTGGAGAGCCCCTTCCATTTTTAGGATGTCGGAAAATGCCAGATGTATCTGGGCAATGTCCAATCGGTATGTGGGCAAATGAAAGATTCCCTCTGCCTCGAGATGGATGTCCCTTGGCGGAAGGAACTTGTTCGTCTTTTCCATCAGGGATACGCCGACCATATGGAGTTTCAAAGGAACAAAGGCGATTTTTCCTTGTTTCATATCATAGGAAAGTTCGGTTTCCATCCCTATGGATTCAGCGGCGGTCACTAAGACGGGCAATGATCCCATCTTCCCCAAGTCAGGGCTTAAAGCGATACCCTTACAACCGACTTTAAGATTCTCGACATCGAGATTTTTTGTGGCATGGGTATACGTAAATCTTGACACAGCGTCCATCCTCCGTATCCCCAATTCCGGACCTTGGAGGGTCATGCCCTGGGACTGAATCGCACCGTTTAACTTAAGATCAAAAATATCGAACATTTTATCGGTATGGATGGTTACGCTGGGCGCCCTTAAACGAATTTTGCGGGAAGGCCGTTCGATCTCCAAAGCAAAAGACAAGAAAAGGGGGCGATCGACGCCGACTTTGGCATAAATTTCATGGGCTTGGAGGGTCTGATCGGCCATGGCTGCCCTGATTCGTCCGTCGCGTATTTCCCCTGCTTGGAATTTAATATCTCTGAAAACAAAAAAACCGACAAGTCCCCGAACTATCCTGGCCGGAAAAGAAAGGCCCTCTTTCCCGGGTGTCAGGGGCGGCAATTGGAACCGATCCAAAGAAAGGTCAAAATAAACACCGTTCAACTGCATATTTTTTATAATGAGGGATCTGTGACCCAAGGGACCTATAAGGTCCATATCCGCTCTGGCAAAACGAACATCCATTGAGAAGGGTTGCTGTGGGCTCTGGGGTTTGAGATGAATCCCTTTGATCTCTAAGACCATGGGTTGAAAGGAGTAGAAAAGACTTTCTATGGTGCACGATGACCCTGTGGATGCAGATAAAGACCGCTCTATGATAGGCTTTATTCCCTCGGGATGATGATAGAGATAAAACCCCGCACCCAAGAAAAAAACCATCGTAAAACAGAGACCGATGGCTAAAAGCAACAAAATTTTTTTAATACGAGCCATAGACGCCGACTTCATACGACCACAGTTTTTTGTCTGATTGGAACGCTTGAACCATCGACCATGTAACGCTTTTGATATGAATTAAGATTCATAAAAATGAGACAAAGGGATGCTGTCCCAAAAGGCGCAGTGGATTGAAGGGCTCTAACCAAAATGAGCCCGGGAAAAAGCTGCTCCCGAACATCCCAGGGCATACGCCGACATCCCTAAATGTTGGGCGCTTTTCAGAAATTAACGGAGTGTCCATTCACAATTGTAAAATGGGCACCGTGCGTTTCTCTATTCCATAGGGCTGCAAATCGTCGCGCCCGGTTGAATACCTTGTTCTGTGCGAGTTACGAGGACTGTGGATGTGGTCTGTTCGGTGTGAAGGACAAGTAGCGTACCGTAAACCACCGGCGACAGGAGGCCATTCTTTTTTTTCTCCATCGCGTTTTTGTCCCTTTCCTGGTAATAGATGCTGTACGACTGCCCGGGCGTTACACCGTCTTTGCTCCCCTTGTCGATAAATACAATGGTTTCATCGCCGATGTTATTTACTTGTTCTTCAGCTGAAATGATTTTCCCGTTGAGTCCCTTTATACTTTCAGTCAGCGCAATCTTTGGCGACCGTTTTGTATACGGCATCAAAAGATCGTTGATGGCAATGCTTCGGTAGGATTGAACAACCTTGCCCAAAGCAAAACCGGGTTCTTTTTTTATGATTTCAACAACCCCTGTAAGATAGTGCTGGGTTCCGACCGGGGTCTTTATTTTGTCGTCGACAACCGGTCTTAAGGTTCTATACACCGTATATTTACGGCCTTCTACAAGAGGATCGTTTCCCTTTTGCCGAACATAAACCAGATCTCCGGAACCGATTAAGTCTTTATCATCCTTCACTTTGAAAATGATACCCCGGGGAGAAACCGGCTGTTTTCGGATGAATCCAATGCTGTTAATGGGGGAATAATAATAATGGGTCTCCTGGACCGTTTCATTTTTGATGGGCCCATCAGGCCCCAGGTTTTTGGAGACGAAAGTATCGATGCCTTTTCCATGATAGATCCGAATACGCTCACCCGGATAAATTAAATGTGGATTGGTGATCTGACGGTTCTCGCTCCACAATTCGGGCCATAGCCATGGGGAATCTGAAAATCGGTCGGAAAGATCCCACAGCGTATCTCCTTTCTGAACCGTATAGTAAAGACCTGCTTCATGCGCCACAGTATCCTTGCTTTCCTGTGCAAAAAGATGAACCGGAAAAACGACCAGTGCAGCCAAAATACACAAACACGTTATTACCTTGAATTTGCCGTTGGAATACATTAGACGCTCCGATCTTTTCATCGTTGTTTAACCAACCATTTTTTTAGCGGTTCCGGATTTCTCTCGGGTCTGATCTCTTCATTGCTCCAGGTCAGGAATGAAGCGGTAGTATGCCACCGCGATTTTCCGATAGTGAAGCAAACGGATGGCATATTTAATATGTTTATATTATTAAACAATTACCAATCAAGACCGATTTTCATGATAGATCTTGGATAATTTCATAACCCGGCTGTCGACAATTTGTCAAGCTGTATCAAGTTGGCTGTTTGAAAATGGGAAACTCGGGCATCTGATCCATGGGACCCTACGGTTGAGGGGGAAGGAAATCCGGGTTAAAAACCGGTTTATTGAATGCAAAAAATTTTACGAAGATGTTGCAAAAAAAAGCCCCCGTGCGGATATTGCACGGGGGCTCATAAATCAGTGACGCAAGGGGATGGGTTACATCATTCCGCCCATTCCGCCCATTCCGCCCATTCCGCCCATTCCGCCGCCCATTCCGCCGCCGGGCATGGGGTCAGATTTGTCTTCGGGCTTCTCGGCAATCATCGCTTCGGTGGTGAGCATCAAAGAAGCAACGCTACCTGCATTTTGAAGGGCATAACGGACCACTTTGGTCGGGTCTATAACACCGGCTTCAATCAAATCTTCATATTTGTTGGTCTCGGCATTATATCCGAAAGCATCTTTGCCCCTTTTAACCTTATCGATCACAACAGAACCTTCCGCACCGGCGTTGTTGGCAATCTGTCGCAGCGGCTCTTCGATGGCACGCATCACGACCTTTACCCCCAATTTCTGGTCGGCTTTGATTTTAATTTTTTCCAAAGCTTCCAGACAGCGAACAAGGGCAACACCGCCGCCGGGCACGATACCTTCTTCCACCGCAGCCCGGGTAGCATTTAATGCGTCTTCGACACGGGCCTTTTTCTCCTTCATCTCTGTTTCAGTGGCAGCACCCACATTAATAACCGCCACACCACCGATCAGCTTGGCCAGTCGTTCCTGGAGTTTTTCCCGGTCATAATCCGATGTGGTATCATCAATCAGCGTGCGGATCTGTTTTACACGCCCTTCCAGTGCGGCACGTGAACCGGCACCGTCAACAATCGTGGTATTGTCTTTGTCGATATTGATGCGCTTGGCTTTACCCAGGTCTGCAAGGCTAAGGTTTTCCAACTTGATGCCCAGGTCCTCTGATACCACCTGGCCGCCGGTTAGAATCGCTATATCCTCCAGCATGGCCTTTCGTCTGTCGCCAAAACCGGGCGCCTTGACGGCAGCGACCTGGAGCGTCCCTCTCAGTTTGTTCACGACAAGTGTGGCCAGTGCCTCGCCTTCCACGTCTTCTGCAAGGATCATAAGGGGCTTGCCCATCTTGGCAACCTGCTCAAGAACCGGAAGCAGATCTTTCATGTTGCTGATCTTTTTCTCGTGAATGAGAATATACGGATCTTCCAAGGAAACAATCATTTTATCCGCATCCGTCACAAAGTATGGCGAAAGGTAGCCGCGATCGAATTGCATACCTTCTACGACCTCAAGGGAAGTCTCCATGGCTTTTGCTTCTTCGACGGTAATTACGCCCTCTTTACCCACCTTGTTCATGGCTTCGGCAATGATGTTTCCGATGGTTTCGTCGTTGTTTGCCGAGATGGTTCCCACCTGGGCGATTTCACGCTGATCTTTGGTCGGTTTGCTGATGTTGTGCAGTTCTTTGACGGCAACCTCAACAGCCTTGTCAATACCTCTTTTGATGGCCATGGGATTGTTGCCGGCTGCAACTAGTTTCTGGCCTTCTTCGTAAATAGCCCTTGCAAGTACCGTCGCCGTCGTTGTACCGTCGCCGGCCATATCGCTGGTCTTACTGGCGACTTCTTTGACCATCTGAGCGCCCATATTCTGAAATTTGTCTTCGAGTTCGATTTCCTTGGCGACGGTTACGCCGTCCTTTGTAATTGTGGGAGATCCCCAGGATTTTTCAAGAACAACATTCCTTCCTTTTGGACCGAGGGTCACCACTACTGAATCCGCAAGAATTTGAACGCCTTTAAGCATCGCTTCACGGGCCTTCATGTCATATATTATCTGTTTAGCCATATCGGTCTATCCTCCGTTTATTTTAAATTTATTCGATTACGCAGAGCACTTCTTGTTCGCTCATGATCAGGTATTCTTCACCTTCAACTTTTATCTCTTGTCCACCATATTTACCGAACAGAATCCGGTCACCTATTTTGACTTCAAGGGGGACACGTTTTCCGTCGTTATTCAGCGCGCCCTTTCCAACTGCAACAATTTTTCCTTCCGCCGGTTTTTCCTTGGCAGAATCCGGGATAATGATTCCTCCCTTGGTCTTTGTCTCTTCCTCAACTCGCTTTACCAAAATTCGATCGTTTAACGGTCTGAGTTTCATTTTTCAATTTCTCCTTTTTCCTGTTTTTTTCTAAACCTGTTTTTTTAAAAATGAATAAATATAATTTCTACCGATGGAATTTTAACAGAAATTATATTAAAGTGCTTACTCGGCGGGTTTGCTCGACGTTTCGGTTTTTTTGCTTGACGTTTCGGTTTTTTTGCTTGAGTTATCCGAGCTTTTTTTTGCTTCGCGCTTCACCTCATGTGAAGGTTTGGCAGAGCTTTGGGATTTGTTTGCGTAGTCTGTTATATACCACCCGGTTCCTTTAAGGTGGAAACTGCTGTGGGAAATAAGCTTATGGAGTTTTCCCGAACAGTGTTTGCATCGGTCCAGCGGTTTATCGGAAAACTTCTGTAGAACCTCATCTATTCTGCCGCATTCGGAACATTCATATTCATAGATGGGCATATTTTAAAACCTCCTACTGAAAGACGAACTGTCTATTATTTCGCAAAAATCAGAATTTTATTTTTTGCAAATTCATCAAAACTGAACTAATATATGCAATGTTTCTGTATTGTCAAGGCATGGCCGGCATTTTTTTTGCGTTATAACTTTCTCAAATCATCAATGGGCATGCGCCATTTTTCGTAAAATATCAGCACATTCTCCATGCCGGGGATATTAACCTCAAAGAGTATTCCATGGGTTATTTCATGGACATGCGCCTCTTCGGCCATCATTTCTTCAGGTGAGGCCTCAAAATATCGTTGGAATTTAGTGAACCTGAGAATATGAATCAATTCGTGGGTTACGATGTAGAGGACAAACGGAAAAATTTTGATATCCGGCCATTCTTTCAGTGCCGAAAGAATGGCGTGATCCTGAATACAGACTTTATAAAAATCATACGCTGAAGAACCCAGAAACGAATCTTTCCGCGTGCCTTTATAACGAATGATCTGGGCAAAAGGTCCGTGGACGACCTCTTCGGGACCAAGATCCACCATCGTTTTGATATCGTATGCGCAAGTGGCGGCCCATTGACTGGCGGACATTTTATAGAAGTTACTGACCATCTCTTCTGCCATGGCCACACAATTGTTTATAATTTCGATCTGCTCGGTATTGAATTTTTTCAGATTCTCCATGGGGTCCGCTCTTAATTGAAAAAAAATGTGGACATCGAGTTATTTATGATGTATTTTACATTTTTTTATTAAAAAACGAAATAAAGATTGGAGGTGATCTGTTGGGTAGCGTTGTAAAAAAACGAAGAAAAAAAATGAGAAAACATAAACATAGAAAGCTCTTGGCGCGCACACGGCATCAAAGAAGAAAGGGCAAATAATTCTTTTTACCCACAGGCCTTTTATGGATATGAAAAAAGCACCCGTTGATAGACTCAGATGTTATCAACGATTCCGGTGCTTTTTTCTTTTGAGGTTATCGGTTTCCGGAATACCCCTTTAAATACTTGAAGAATTCCGAATCCGTTGAAAGCACCACCGAACTGTCTTTACCCAGGGCCTCGTCGTATATTTCAAGCGTCTTGACAAACGAGTAAAACTCCGGGTCGATACCAAAGGCTTCGGCATATAACTTTGTCGACTCGCCGTCGGCCTTGCCCTTTAATATCTGCGCCTGTCTGTAAGCTTCGGAAGTGATTCTCTTCAAGTCTCTTTCCTTTTCACCCAGGATCTTCTTGGCTTCACCTTTACCTTCTGATCTGAATTTCTCCGCAATCTGTTTCCGCTCGGCAATCATACGGCCGTATACGGAATCTCTGACCTGCTCCACATAATTAATTCGTTTTATCTTGACATCCACCAGTTCAATGCCGAACTTGGCCAATTTTGGCTGGGCCTGCTCCATTATCTTCTTGGTAATTATTCCCCTGCCGATTTGAATCCTGTAAGACGGCCTTTCCTTGATATCTTCAAGCCCGATCTCATATGTATCCAGTTCCCGGTTGCTCTGGCGAACCGTTTCGATGAGCCTGTTTTCAGTTATAAGATTTCGCACGGCGGGATCGATGATATCGTCCAGCCTTCCCTGGGCGCTCGTGGTATTGTTGACCGTCTGAAAAAAATTGACCGGGTCAACGATTCGCCATCTGGCAAAAGTGTCCACCCAGATATAGGTTTTATCCAATGTTGGAATCTGGCCGGGATCACCGTCCCATTGCAGAAGATTTTTAGGAAAATAATTGGTGTTCTGGATAAAGGGAATTTTAAAGTAGAGGCCGGGTTCCGTCTTGGGATTTCCCACCACTTTCCCGAATTGAGTGACAACCACCTGCTCTGTTTCATCCACCACATATGCGGCGGTAAAAATAAATAGAACGGCAACAACCGCAATACCGAGTAAAACAGCTTTAGATTTCATTATTTTTCAACCTTTTGTTTCCCAAAATTAAGTAAGGGGAGGACATTGTTCTGATCCGAATCAATGATATATTTATCGCCAAGTTTAGGGAAAACTTCTTTTAGTGTTTCAAGATA